>NZ_JBHWJY010000044.1:41130-68374 GCF_042731135.1 Streptomyces sp. NPDC059874 | reverse complement strand
AAGGAACGGACGCTTCCTTCGTACTCACCCTCTCGGGCTTTCCTCCGGGCTTTCGTTCTGCTGTCTTGCGTTTCCGACTCTATCAGACTCTTTCGGGCCTGACTCCCAGTCAGCGGGATTTGCCTTCCGGGCTGTTGGGCCCTTCCGACTCCCGAACTCTAGTGGATTTCCCGGACGATTCATAATCGGCCTTCGGAAATTCATTCGGGCATGCCGAATGTGTTCCCGGTGGGAGATCGTGCTGAGTTGGGTGCCGCAACGAGGCGGCGGGATTCGTTGTCGCCAAAACCTTCCGGCTCTGGGACAACTCGAAGAACCTTACGGAGTCACAGGGTCTGTGTCAACTCCGGGTCAGCTGGGCGACTGGAGGTCCTCCACGCGGTCCAGCAGGCGGGTGAGCATGTCGCCCAGGACTCCGCGTTCCGCGGTGGAGAGGTCCTGGAGGAGGTCCTCCTCGAAGACCGTGGCCGCGCGCATCGCGTCCAGCCACTTGCTGCGGCCTTCGTCCGTCAGTTCCACGATCACGCGGACGCGGTTGTTCTCGTCCCGCTCGCGGGTGACCAGGCCCTCCGCCGTCATGCGGTCGATCCGGTGGGTCATCGCCGCCGGCGTGAGGCCCAGCTGCTTGGCCAGTTCGCTCGGGCCCATCCGGTACGGGGCTCCGGAGATGACGAGGGCCTTGAGGACCTCCCACTCCGCGTTGCTGATGCCCAGGGCCGCGGTCTGGCGTCCGTACGCGACGTTCATGCGGCGGTTGAGGCGGCTCAGTGCCGACACGACCTTCTCGACCTGGGGGTCGAGGTCCTGGAACTCGCGCTGGTAGACGGCGATCTGCTCGTCGAGGCTCGGCTCGTGGACGGGCGTAGTGCCGTCGGGGGTGTCACCCATGGGTCGAAGTATCGCATGAGCTCGTTGGCGTCTAACTCCTTCGGTGTGTAGAGTTAAGGATTGAAGTTTAGAGATGAAGTCTTTCGGTCTTCAGTTACAAGGCAGGTGAGAAGTGACCAAGGTGATGGGCGCTGCGATGCGGCGGATCCAGGCTGGGAACGCGTTGACCGCGTTCGGCATCGGCTTCACGGTTCCGTACCTCTACATCTATGTGGCGCAGGTGCGAGATCTGGGCTCCATGGCCGCCACGAGCGCGTTCGTGGCGTTCGCCCTGGGCGCTCTCGTCGCGCTGCCCTTCACCGGTCGGGTCATCGACCGACGTGGTCCCGTCCCCGTGGTCATGGCCGCCGCGGCGGCGGCCTCGGTGGGGGCGCTGTCGCTCGGGCTCTCCACGGGGATCGTGCCCATCCTGCTGTCCGCCCTGGCGCTCGGCGCCGGGCAGGCCGTGATGCAGCCGGCGCTGGCCACGATGATCGTGTGGTGCTCGACCCCGGCCACCCGGACGCGGTCGTTCGCGCTGCAGTTCTTCATGCAGAACCTGGGGCTCGGGATCGGCGGGCTCATCGGCGGGCTCATCGTGGACAAGGACCGGCCCGCGAGCTTCATCCTGCTGTTCGGCATCGAGGCCGTGATGTTCCTGGTGCTGGCCGGGGTCATCGCGACCGTGCGGATGCCGCAGGCGCCGGGCTTCAAGGACGCGCGTCCGAAGGCTCCGGCTCAGGGTGGCGGTGGCTGGAAGCGGATGCTCCGGCACAAGGCCATGGTGCAGCTGTGCGTGCTGGGGTTCGTACTGTTCTTCGCCTGCTACGGACAGTTCGAGTCGGGTCTGGCCGCCTTCGGTACCGAGGCCGCCGGCATCTCCCCCTCGACGCTCGGATTCGCCCTCGCCGCCAACACCGGGGCCATCGTGCTCGCCCAGTTCGTGGTGCTGCGGCTCGTCGAGAAGCGGCGCCGGTCTCGGGTGATCGCGCTGGTGGGGCTGATCTGGACCGTCGCGTGGGTCATCGCCGGCTTCTCGGGGCTGGGGCACGGCAGCGCGATGATGGCCGCCGCCGCGTTCATCACGACGTACGCGCTGTTCGGCATCGGTGAGGCCATGCTGTCGCCGACCGTCGCGCCGCTGGTCGCCGATCTGGCGCCGGAGGGTTCGGTCGGGCAGTACAACTCGGCCTTCGCCCTGGTCAAGCAGATGGCGCTGGCGCTGGGGCCGCTCGGCGTGCCGCTCGGTGCGGGCGTGCCGATGCTCTACATCGGGATCTTCGTGCTGGTGTCGCTCGGGATCGCCGGGCTGGCGCTGCGGCTCGGCAAGCAGCTGAGCCCGGAGCAGGACAACCCGTCGCTGGCGAGCAAGATCGTGGCGCAGGGTGGGCCCGCGGTCGGCGCCGGCAAGGCTGCCGCTTCGGAGCTGCCCGCGCACGTGTAGGCGTACGTACGGATACGCGGAAGGCCCCGGTCCTTGTGGACCGGGGCCTTCCGCGTATTCGGCTACTTGTCCGGCAGGGCGAATTCGCACCAGACGGCCTTGCCGCCGCCCGGGGTGCGGCGGGAGCCCCAGGCGGAGGCGATGGTGGCGACGATGGAGATGCCGCGGCCCGTCTCGTCGGCCGGTTCGGCGCGGCGGCGGCGCGGGAGGTGGTCGTCGCCGTCGGTGACCTCGATGATCAGGCGGCGGTCGGTGCGGCGCAGGCGCAGACGCATGGGCGGGGTGCCGTGCTGGAGGGAGTTCGCGACGAGTTCGCTGGCCGCGAGGACTCCGAGGTCGCACAGCTCCACGGGGAAGCGCCAGGAGGCGAGGACTCCCTGGGCGAAGGCGCGGGCGCGCGGGGCCGCCTCGATGCCGCCGAGGAGTTCCAGGGCGGCGTTGTGGAAGAGCTCGGCGTCGGCGCCGGTGCGGGCGGGCTGTTGGAGGACCATCACGGCGACGTCGTCGTCGTGGTCGGCGTCCACGCCGAGGGCGCGCATCAGGCGGTCGCAGATGACGGCCGGGGTGCCCTGGGCGCCGGAGAGGGCGCGTTCCAGGGCGGCGACGCCTTCGTCGATGTCCTCGCCGCGGCGTTCGACCAGGCCGTCGGTGTAGAGGACGGCTGTGGAGCCGGGGCCCAGCGCGATGGTGCCCGAGGTGTGGAGCCAGCCGCCGGTGCCGAGCGGCGGGCCGGTGGGGTCGGCGGCTCTGCGTACGGTGCCGTCCTCGTCGCGGACCAGGATCGGGAGGTGGCCTGCGGAGGCGTAGGCGAGCAGGCCTTCGTTGGGGTCGTGGACGGCGTAGACGCAGGTGGCGATCTGGCTGGCGTCGATCTCGGCGGCGAGGCCGTCGAGGAGCTGCAGGACCTCGTGGGGCGGGAGGTCGAGGCGGGCGTACGCGCGGACCGCCGTGCGGAGCTGGCCCATGACGGCGGCGGCGCGGACGCCTCGGCCCATGACGTCGCCGATGACGAGGGCGGTGCGGCCGGCGCCGAGGGTGATGACGTCGTACCAGTCGCCGCCGACGGCCGCCTCGGTGCCGCCGGGCTGATAGGTGGCGGCGACGCGCAGGTCGTCGGGCTGCTCCAGCTCCTGCGGGAGGAGGGAGCGCTGGAGGGTGACGGCGGCCTCGCGCTGGCGTCGCTCGCTGGCGCGCAGCCGCTCGACGGCTTCGGCGTGGTCGGTGACGTCGGCGAGGTGGATCAGGACGCCGGTGTGGGCCTCGGCTTCGCCCGCCGTCTCGGTCTTGGGGAAGTCGACCGGGGTGCAGGTGACGGTGTACGTGCTGGTGCCGCCGGGGGCGGTGCGGTTCTTGGCGGTACGGGGCTTGCCGCTGCGCTGGACCTGGTCGAGGAGCGGCAGGAGGCCGAGCTCGCCCAGCTCGGGGAGGGCCTCGTGGGCGGGGGCGCCGGGGATGCGGGTGCCGAAGCCGGCGGTGTAGGCGTCGTTGACGTAGGCGACGTGGTGGTCGGGGCCGTGGACGAGGGCGACCAGGGCCGGGAGCCGGCCGATGACCTCGCGGACGGAGAGCTCGTCGAGGGAAGGCGCCGCGACGGGGACGCCCGTCCGCCGGGCCGGCGTCGAGCCGGTGCCGGTGCCGGAGACCGTGGGGTCGGCGGGACCCCCGCCCGCGGGTGGCGCGGAGCGGTCGGCTCCGGGGTCGGCGCGGCCGCCGCGGGCGGCCGGGACCGAGCCTTCACCCCTTTTGGCCTGGGCGGCGGCGTGTTCGGTCCGGGCGGCGGCGCGGCGCTGCGTTCCGGGAAACCGGGCGCTCCAGCGCGTGAAGTTCACTGCGTTCAAGCCTCGTGGTGTCGCAAGTGGTCGCTGTGTCGCTCGTCGGGGTGGTCGCTGACTGGACGTTGTCACTCTGTGCAGGTGTGAGCCCACCTATGGTCACACGTCCAGTGTGGCCGACCGCACTGACAACGTCAGCCCTGGCTGTCCTGCGGGGGGTTGGGGGCGGGATTCGAGGGGGGCTCCTTGGGGCCGCCACCTGCGGCCAGTTCGAATTCTGCCCTGGGGTGTTCGAGGGAACCCAGGGAGACGATCTCGCGCTTGAAGAGGCCGGAGAGCGTCCATTCGGCGAGGACGCGCATTTTGCGGTTGAAGGTGGGGACGCGGCTGAGGTGGTAGGCGCGGTGCATGAGCCAGGCCGGGTAGCCCTTGAGCTTGCGACCGTAGACGTGTGCGACGCCCTTGTGGAGGCCCAGGGAGGCGACGGAGCCCGCGTACTTGTGGGCGTACTCGGTGAGCACCTCGTCGCGCAGGGCGGCGAGCAGGTTGTCGGCGAGGGCCTTGGCCTGGCGGAGCGCGTGCTGCGCGTTGGGGGCGCATTCGCGGCCCGGCTCGGGTGCGGTGATGTCGGGGACGGCGGCGGCGTCGCCGGCCGCCCAGGCGTGCTCGACTCCCTCGACGGTGAGGAAGGAGGTGCAGGCGAGGCGGCCGCGTTCGTTCTTGGGCAGGTCGGAGGCGGCGAGGATCGGGTGCGGTTTGACGCCTGCGGTCCACACGACGGTGCGGGTGGGGAAGCGGGCGCCGTCGCTGAGGACGGCGACGCGGTTCTCGCAGGATTCGAGCCGGGTCTCCAGGCGCAGGTCGATGTTGCGGCGGCGCAGTTCGCGGATCGTGTAGACGCCCATGTCGGGGCCGACCTCGGGCAGGATCCGGTCGCTGGCCTCGACCAGCACCCACTTCATGTCCTCGGGCTTGATGTTGTGGTAGTACCGCGCCGCGTAGCGGGCCATGTCCTCCAGTTCGCCGAGGGCTTCGACGCCCGCGTAGCCGCCGCCGACGAAGACGAAGGTGAGGGCCGCGTCGCGGAGGGCGGGGTCGCGGGTGGAGGAGGCGATGTCCATCTGCTCGATGACGTGGTTGCGCAGGCCGATGGCTTCCTCGACGGTCTTGAACCCGATGCCGTACTCGGCGAGCCCGGGAATGGGCAGGGTGCGGGAGATCGAGCCGGGGGCGAGGACGAGTTCGTCGTACTCGATCTCGATCGGGCCGGTTCCCTCGTCCTTGGTGGCGAGGGTGGCGACGGTCGCGGTGCGCTTGGCGTGGTCGATGTGGCGGGCCTCGCCGATGAGGATGCGGCACGACGGGAGGACGCGGCGCAGCGGGACCACGACGTGGCGCGGGGAGATCGAGCCGGCGGCCGCCTCGGGGAGGAAGGGCTGGTACGTCATGTAGGGCTCGGGGGTGACCACCGTGACCTCGGCTTCGCCGGATCTCAGCTTTCTCTGGAGCCGGAGTGCCGTGTACATGCCTACGTAGCCGCCGCCGACGATCAGGATGCGCGTACGGGGCGGGGTACCGGGGGCCGTGCCCCGGGAGTTAGCAGCCTTCACCATCCCATGACGCAACGTGGCCGGGAGTTTGTCCACAGGCCCGACAAATTGTGTGACCGGAGGTAGTGCCGAGGTGGGGTCGAAGCGGACCTTGGGTAGGGGTGGAACTTCGCAGGTCAGGGGGTGCGGAATGCAAGATTCCGGGAGTGTGTGAGGGAAAAGTGAGGATGAATGCTCCGATCGGGCGGTGCTCCGTCCGGGGCTGCCTCTTCTGAATTGACTCTGGCTCAACTATGTTCGTATCTCGTCGAGGAGTAGGACCGGGCCCAGAGACCGTGGCCCACTCGACACGAAGGCGGGGAGTGTCTCCGGGGGGAGACAAATGATTACCGGGGGAAACATATGAACATTTCCGATTTCCATGGTTCTGCGACCGCTCTTTCGGTCGAGAGCAACGGGCGCGCCGCCATCGCGAACGGCGCCACCACGCACGGCGTGGGCCGGTCCACGCCGCTGCGCGTGGATGCCCAGCGCAACCTCGAGCACGTCCTGCGGGCGGCCCGTGAGGTCTTCGGCGAGCTGGGCTACGGGGCTCCGATGGAGGACGTGGCGCGTCGCGCGCGCGTCGGTGTGGGCACCGTGTACCGGCGGTTCCCGAGCAAGGACGTGCTGGTCCGACGGATAGCCGAGGAGGAGACCGCGCGGCTGACCGAGCAGGCGCGGACGGCTCTGGGCCAGGAGGAGGAGCCGTGGCAGGCGCTGTCGCGCTTCCTGCGCACCTCCGTGGCCTCCGGCGCCGGGCGGCTGCTGCCGCCGCAGGTGCTGCGGGTCGGCGCGGCGAGCGAGGACGGGGTCGAGGGGGCCGAGGAGGCGCGGGTTCCGCACCAGCGCCAGGCTGCCGAGGCGGCCGGCGGGGCCGGCGGTGCGGCTCCGGAGGCTCGGGTCGTGGCCGCGCGCATCGCCGCCGAGGACGAGCCCTCGGACGATGCGGGCGCGGGTGCGCTGCTGGAGGTCGTCGGTCAACTCGTGGACCGGGCCCGGGAGGCCGGTGAGCTGCGCGGCGACGTCACGGTGGCCGATGTGCTGCTGGTGATAGCGACGGCGGCGCCCGCGCTGCCCGACCCGGCGCAGCAGGCGGCGGCTTCGACGCGGCTGCTCGACATCCTGCTGGAAGGGCTGCGCTCCCGGACCGTGTGAGTACCTGACGGTGCGTCCACCTGATGGTGTCGCGTGTACCTGACGGTGTGGGTGCCGACGGTGTGGGTGCCGGACGCGTCTGTTCGCTGATCGCTCTCGGGGACTCTCGGACTGATGTCCGTGGGGTTTTGTCGCCGGGCTACCGAAGTGTGCCCGGATGAGTGGATGGTGTGCAGACGGGTCCGGCGCGCTTCCGCCGTGTGACACGCTTGATCGGTGGACCGATTGAGTGTGTCGTTCGGGGGCGTCCGAGATGAGCGTTGACGGGCGGGAAGAGTCACTCGGTGGCGCCGGCGGCGAGGTCGTGGCGGGCGGTCTGCCCGCACGGCAGGTGCCGGCCCAGCGCGAGCCGGGCGGTACGGGCGGCGAGCTGCCGCCGTCCGACGGTGACTTGATCGCCCGGATGCGGGCCGGCGACGACGGTGCGTACGAGGAGCTGTTCCGTCGTCACGCCGATGCCGTACGGCGCTACGCGCGGACCTGCTGCCGGGACGGGCACACGGCCGACGACCTGACCGCCGAGGTGTTCGCGCGGACACTGCAGGCGGTACGGGGTGGGGCCGGGCCGGACCAGTCGGTGCGGGCCTATCTGCTGACCACCGTGCGCAGGGTCGCGGCCGCTTGGACGAAGACCGCCAAGCGGGAGCAGCTCGTCGAGGACTTCGCGGTCTTCGCCGAGCAGGCCGCCGTGGGTACCGGTACGGAGGGTGGCGGCGGGCTGTCGGGGCTGTCCGGCGACGACACGCTCGAACTGGGCGCGGACGTCCGGGCGATGCACGAGGCCGAGCGGTCCTTGGCCATGCAGGCGTTCCGGAGCCTGCCGGAGCGGTGGCAGGCCGTGCTGTGGCACACCACCGTGGAAGAGGCTTCGCCGAGTGCGATCGCGCCGCTGTTCGGGCTGAGTCCGAACGCGACCGCCGTGCTGGCCAGTCGGGCGCGGGAGGGGCTCAAGCAGGCGTATTTGCAGGCCCATGTGAGTTCGGCGCTGAGTGCGGGCGGCGACTGCGCGCGCTACGCGGACCGGCTGGGCGCCTATGCGCGCGGCGGGTTGCGGATGCGGGCGGAGCGGGGGCTGCGCAAGCACCTGGAGGAGTGCGCGAAGTGCCGGCTGGCGGCCGGGGAGCTCAAGGACGTCAACGCGGGCATTCCGGCGCTGCTGCCGGTGGCGGTCATCGGGTGGTTCGCCGCCGGGTACGCGGCCAAGGCGGCCGGGGTGGTGGCCGGTGGGGCCGTCGCCGCGGGCGGGGCGGGGGCCGCGGCGGCCGCTGCCGGTGGGTCCACCGCCGGGGCCGGGGCCGCGGGTGCTGCCGGGGCTGGGGCCGCGTCCGGGGCCGGAGGTGCCGGGGCCGCGGGTGGTGCCGGGGCCGCGGGTGGTGCTGCGTCGGGGGGTGCGGGTGCTGTGGTTTCCGAGGGGCTCGGGCTGCCCGCCAAGGCCGCCATCGCCGCCGGGATCGCGGTGGCCGCGGCGGCCGGGGTGGTGTTCGCGCTGGCCGGGGACGATGTCGAGCCGCAGCCCCAGGCGAAGCCGTCGCCGACGGTCGCGGCGCCCGCGCTGCCGGATGCTGTCGCTTCGCCGTCGCCCGCGCCTTCGGCGGAGCCGAGCCCGCCCGGACAGGAGCCGCCCGCGCGTGGGCTCGTACCGCCACAGCCGCGTGCGAAGCCGACGCCGAAGGGGCCGGGGGCCGTCGCTCCGCCGGCGCCGACGCCCTCCTCGTCCCCGTCTCCCTCGCCTTCGCCGAGCCGGGAGCGGCCCGCGCCGACGCCGCCTCCGAGCAAGCCGCCGACGCAGCCGAAGCCGGCGCAGGGGTTCACGCTGGCCGGGCTCGACTACGCCGCGTACGGGGACCACGAGGGGCCGGAGTTGCAGGCCCGGCACAGCAGCTGGGTGTGGCAGCGCTGGGGACTGTGGGTGGGCGACCGGCGGTTCGAGCACGGGATCACCGTGAACTCCCATTCCTCGGTGCAGATCAAGCTCAACCGGCAGTGCACGACCTTCTCCGCCCGGGTCGGGGTGGACGGCCTGTCGGCGCTCACCAACGGCCGGGTGCGGTTCTCCGTGTACGGGGACGGGGAGCGGCTGTGGCAGTCCGACGCCCTCGGGTACGAGAACGCGCCCGCGGCGGTGAGCGTCTCGCTGGCCGGGCGCTCGACGCTGCGACTGGTGGTGGAGCGGGCCGGACCGGGCCGGCTGCCGACGCTCGCCGGCTGGGGCGACGCGGTGATCAGCTGCCGGTGAGCGCCGTGACCAGCTCGTTCGGGGAGAGCGCCGCGCCCGCGGCCTCCTCCCGGGCGTAGCGGTCCGCCCCGAGCAGGGCGCGGGTGCGGGCCGGGAGCCCGTTCACGGCGCGCTCCTCGGGCACCGAGCGCGGATGGCCCGCGCGCCAGGCGGTGGCCGCCGCGAAGGCCCGTACGGCTTCGGCAGTCCGGTCGGCGTCGGCGAGCATCACGGCCGCCGCCTCCGCCATGCCGGCCAGGAAACGCTCGGCGCACTGTGCGGCGACGGCTTCCGCGAGCGCGGGCGTGATCGCTGCCAAACCGGCTTCCGGGCCCTGTTCACGGGCGGTGAGGACGGCTTCGACGGTGCCCAGCCCGGCGTTGAGCTGTGCGGGCACGGCGATCCGCGCGGCCTCGGCGCGGGCCCGCCCGCACTCGCTCCACGCGCGGGCGGTGTCGCCGCGCTGGAGGGCGAGCAGGGCGGAGAGGAGTCGGGCGAAACTGCTGACGTCGTACACCCCGCCGAAGCGGTCGGCCTCGGCGTCGGCTTCCGCGAGGCGCCGCTCGGCGCCGTCGAAGTCCCCGGCGCAGAAGTCGGTCTCGGCGATCCGGGCGATGGCGAAGGGCGCCTCGACGTGGGCGCCGACCTCGCGGGCGAGGCGCAGGCACTCCTCGTACTCCGCGCGCGCGACGTCGTACCGGCCGCGCGAGATGGCGACCTCTCCCGCGGCGCTGGCCACCTGGGCGCGGGCCCAGCGGTCACCGACGCGTTGGGCGATCTCGTGCAGTTCGGCGAGGTCGGCGTCGACGGTGGGCAGGCCGCCGGTGACGTCGATGGCGACGTGCGTGCGAAGCATGAGCGTGATGCCGAGTTCCCAGTCGCCCCCGTGGCGGCGGCAGTTGGCGACCGACTCGTCGAGGTTGGCGTGGAACTCCAGGGCGTCTCCGGTGAGGAAGGCGGTCGCCGGCCAGAGCATTCCGGGAAAGGTGACGGACTCGGGGGATTCGCCGTGCCGGAAGGCCCGCTTGATGCGCTCGGCGAGGTCCTGGTACTCGGGGGTGCGGAACTTCTCGGCGCCGTCGCTCTCTGCGAGCAGGAACATGCGCAGGACCTGGAGGCGCATGGCACACAAGTACGCGGGTGAGCCCTCGGGCAGGTCCGCGGGGGTGAGGGCGAGGGCCCGGGCGGTCCACTCGGCGCCCTCGGTGCGGTAGTTGCGCAGCCACCAGAACCAGCCGAGCGCGAGGACGAGGCGCTGGGCGGCGGGGGCGGGCGCGGGGGAGGGCGCGGGGTCCTCGGCGGTCGTGGTGGTGTGGAGGGCGGCGCGGAGGTTGTCGAGCTCGGTCTCGACGCGCCGGATCCAGGGGAGCTGGGCGGCGGAGCGGATGAGGGGTTCGGCTTCCTCGGCGAGGGCGAGGTAGTGGGCGGCGTGGCGGCCGGCGGCGACGCGGGTGTCGGCGGGGTGGGCGGCGGCGCGCTCGGTGGCGTACTCGTGGATGGTTTCGAGCATGCGGTAGCGCATGACGTGGGGGTGGGGGTGACCGGCGTCGTCCGGTTCCGCCAGGACGAGGGACTTGTCGACGAGGGAGCCGAGTACGTCCGCGGCCTCGTACGGGAGGTCCGCGCAGACGGCTTCGGCCGCGGCGAGGTCCCAGCCGCCGGCGAACACGGAGAGCCGGCGCAGGACGGCCCGTTCGGGCTCGTCGAGCAGGTCCCAGGACCAGTCGACGACGGCGCGCAGGGTCTGCTGGCGGGGCAGCACGGTACGGGCGCCGCTGGTCAGGAGCCGGAAGCGATCGTCGAGCCGGTCGGCGATCTGGCGCGGGGTGAGCAGGCGCAGCCGGGCGGCGGCGAGCTCGATGGCGAGCGGGAGGCCGTCGAGGCGGGCGCAGATCTCGGTGACGGCGGCCGGGTCGTCGCCGGTACGGAACCCCGGGCGGGCGGAGGCGCCGCGCTCGGCGAAGAGGCGGTGGGCGTGGTCGGGCGGCAGGGGTTCGACGGGGCGGAGGGTCTCGCCGGGTACGCCGAGGGGTTCGCGGCTGGTGGCGAGGATCCGTACGCCGGGGCAGTGGGTGAGGAGGCGTTCCGCGAGTTCGGCGGCGGCGCCGATGACGTGCTCGCAGTTGTCCAGGACGAGGAGGAGGCTGCGGTGCGCGCAGTGCTCCACGAGCTGGGTGGTCGGGTCGGCGGCGGCCGTGTTGTCGCGGGCGACCAGGGAGTTCTCGCGCAGGCCGAGGGCGCTGAGGGCGGCGCCGGGGACGGCGGCGGGGTGGTCGAGGCGGGCGAGCTCGACGATCCAGCCGGTCTCGGGGTGGGCGGCGGCCGCGTGTTCGGCGAGACGGGTCTTCCCGGAACCGCCGGGGCCGGTGAGGGTGACCAGGCGCAGGTGGGCCAGGTCCTCGCGCAGGGCGGCCAGTTCGGGCTCGCGGCCGACGAAGGAGGTGAGGCGGGGGCGGAGGTTGCCGCGGGCCTCCGGCGGCCGGGGGCGCGGGGAGTCGGGCCCGAGCCCGACGCCGGGCTCGGGCACGTACCCCTCCTCGGGCTCGGGGCGGGGGCCGGGCTTCGGCCCGTGGCCGGGCTCGGGCACATACGCCTGCTCGGGCCCGTGGCCGGGCTCCGGGCGGGGGCCGGGCTTCGGCCCGTGGTCGGGATCGGGCACATACGCCTGCTCGGGCTCGGGGCGGGGGTCCGACTTCGGCCCGCGGTCGGGCTCGGGCACATACGCCTGCTCGGGCCCGTGGCCGGGCTCCGGGCGGGGGCCGGGGGTGTGCCCGGGGGTGGTTTCGGGCTTCCGGGCGTGTGTGGTTGTGGGCTTGAGGGCCGGTGGGTGGTGCGGGTGGAGGAGTTCGGCGTGGAGGGCGGCGAGTTCGGGGCCGGGGTCTGTGCCGAGGGCGTCGGAGAGGGTGCGGCGGGTGCGCTCGTAGGCGGCGAGTGCGTCGGCCGGGCGGCCGGCGGCGCGTAGTGCGCGCAGCTGCTGCGCGCGGAGCGTTTCGTCGTACGGGTGCTGCCGGATCAGCGCCTCGATGTCCGGCAGGACGGCGGCCGGGGCGCAGGCCCCGCTGCGCAGGTCGGCCTCGATGCGGTCGCGGAGGGCGGCGTCGCGTCGGGCCTCGGGGCCGGCGGCGTGTGCGGTGCGGCCGGGTTCGGGCAGGCCGGCGAGGGCCGGTCCGCGCCACAGGGCGAGGGCGGTGCGCAGGGTGCGGGCGGCGGTCGCGGGGTCGGCTGCCAGTTCCTGGGCGCCACGGGCGGCCAGCCGGGTGAAGCGGTGCAGGTCGATGTCGTCGCGGTCGGCGGCGAGGCGGTAGCCGCCGGCGGGGTCGGTGTGGACGGTGTCCCGGCCGCCGAGCGCGCGGCGGAGTCGGGCGACCAGGGCCTGGAGGGCGGCGGTGGCGTCGAGGGGCGGGTCGTCGCCCCAGACCTCGTCGACGAGGACGGCGACGGGAACCGGGCCGCCGGCGCGCAGGGCCAGGGCCGCGAGGAGTGCGCGCAGGCGGGCGCCGCCTATCGGGAGGGGGGCGCCGGTCTCGTCGCGTGCCTCGGTGAATCCGAGGATCAGATACCGCACCTGCCAATTCTGCCTGGCCGACCCGGGGGTGGCAGCGGGATTTCGAGGGGCGCCCGCGTGCGGCTCGGGCGCCCGCGTGCGGTTCGGGCGTCCGCGTGCGGTTCGGGCGCCCGCGCCCGGCTCAGGTGATCGAGGTGTCGCCGTTGACTTCGAGGAGGGTGCGCAGGGCGTCCGCGACCGTGGCGCAGGTGGCGGGGTCGAGGGGGGCGAGGAGTTCCGCGTAGTGGCGCAGGTGGTCGGCCATCAGCGCCTCGGTGATCTTGAGGCTCCGCTCGGTCAGCCGGATCCGGACCGAGCGGCGGTCCTGGCCGTCGCGGACCCGTTCGACGAGGCCCTTGGCCTCCATGCGGTCGATGCGGTTGGTGATCGCGCCCGAGGTGACCATGGCGGCGGGGATGAGGGCGCCGGCGGTCAGCGCGTACGGGGGGCCCGAGCGGCGGAGGGTGAAGAGGATGTCGACCTCGCCCACCTCCAGGTCCCGTTCGGCCGCGAAGGCCTTGAGCTGCTTTTCGATGATCCGGTTCATGCGCTGGATGCGGGCCAGGACCTCGACGGCCCACAGGCCTTCCGTCAGGTCGGGGCGCTCGGCCGTCCACTGGCCGACGATCGCGTCCACTGCGTCGCTCATCTCGATTCCTCTTCCGCTTCCGCTTCGGTTCCGCACTCGCCGCGCCGCTCGCCACGCTCAGGATATCTCAACGTTGAGACACTTGACGTTGAGAGGGTCGGGTGATTTTATCTCAACGTTGAGATTATGAATCTTGAGATGGATCGGAGCGGGCACACCATGAGCACGACCGTGACCACGAAGACGAGCACGAACGCGACAACACGCACGGCCCCGGCCACCACGGCCGGCCGACCCCCCGTCCCCGTGTTCTGGCTGGCCCTGCTCGCCACCCCGGTGGCGGCCGGCGCCAACGCCCCCGTCCTGATCCTTCCCGACATGGCCCGCTCCCTCGGCGTGGCCACCTCCACAGCCACCTGGCTCGTCGCCTCCTTCGCCGGGTCCATGGCCGTCGGCATCCCCCTGCTGGCCGGGCTGCTCCGCCGCCGCGGCCTGCGCCCGACCCTCCGGCTGAGCGGAGCCCTCCTGCTGCTCGGCACCCTCCTCGTCGCGGCTTCCCCCTGGCTCCCGCTGACGCTCCTCGGGCGGGCCGCGCAGGCGGCGGGCGGGGCCGGGCTGGTCGCGGCGGCGATGAGCCTGGCCGGTTCGGCCCGCCGCATGGGTGTCATCAGCGCGGGCTTCGGCATGCTCGGCGCGGCCGGCCCGCTCCTCGGCGCCCAGCTCGCGCAGGCCGCGTCGTGGCGGCTCTCGCTCTCGGTGTCGGTGGTCTCGATCCTGGCGGTCCCGGTGGTCAGCCGGTACGCGACCGCGCCGGCGCCCGCACAGGGCCGGTTCGACGCACGCGGCGCCGCGCTCCTGACCGTGCTGGCCACGGCCCTGGTCCTGCTGCCCCACTCCCCCGCCGCCGGCCTGGGCTCCGCGGCCGTCGCCGCGGCCGCCCTCGCCCTGCACGTACGCCGGCGCCCCGACGGCTTCGTGCCGCTGGCCCTGCTCCGCAAGCCGGTGTTCCTCGGCTCGGCGCTGCTGGCGCTGGTGCTGTCCGGCTCGTACTTCACCCTGCTCTTCGCCGTGCCGCGGCTGCTCTCCGACCGGGCGGGCTGGGACCGCGGCGCGGCCGGCGCCGGTCAGCTCATCGCCCTGCTCACCGGGTCGGCACTGTCGTGGGTGCTGGCCGCCGCCTCGGCGCGCATGGGCCGGACGGCCGTACGCACGGTCCTGCTCGGCATCGGCACGCTGGCCGCGCTGACCGCGGCGTTCGCCGGCTGGGGCCCGCTGCTGCTGACCGCCACCCTCGGCGCCGTGTTCGCCGCCACCGGGGCCAACGCCGTCCTGTCGATGCACGCCGCCTCGGCCGCCCCCGAGGCCCAGCGGCCCACGGCCATCGGCCTGTTCACCCTCTGCTACCAGCTCGGCGGCGCCTTCGGCCCTGCCGTCGCGACCGCCCTGGTACTCGCCTGAGTCACGACAGGGCCGGGCGGTGCACGGGGACCCCCTCCGGCACCGCCCGGCGGCGCGCGGTGGAGGTGCCGGTCCAGCAGGTGCCCCGGCGGGCGAGCAGGCGGCGCAGCCATAGCTCCATCGAGACGAGTTCCGCGAGCCCGTCCAGCGGGACCGGGCGACCGTCCGCCGCGTCGAGCAGGGCCTGGCGCACGACGCGGGCCTCGATCAGGCCGGCGTCCGCGAGGAGCGGCAAGGCGAAGAGGTCCAGGAGCT
Organism: Streptomyces sp. NPDC059874; assembly: GCF_042731135.1. Taxonomy (NCBI): domain Bacteria; kingdom Bacillati; phylum Actinomycetota; class Actinomycetes; order Kitasatosporales; family Streptomycetaceae; genus Streptomyces; species Streptomyces sp. NPDC059874. The sequence goes on along the minus strand of NZ_JBHWJY010000044.1, from coordinate 53,483 downwards.
CGGTCAAGGCGGCCCGCAGGCCCAGCCGGGTCGCCGTCTCGTTCGGGGCGTGGGCGGTGACGCCCCAGCCCGAGGGGAGCTCTCGCACCCCCGCCGAGGACAGGACGCTGCGCAGGATCGCCGCCCGGGCACCGGGCTGGACGCGCAGGGATTCGGGCAGGGCGCGGGCGGCCCGTACGACCTGGTTGTCGAGGAACGGCGCGTGCAGGCGCTGGCTGCGGACCTCCACCGCCTGCTCGAACACCCGGTGGTCGGCGGCGTGCCGGGCCAGGACGGACCGGGCGCGGGCCTCGCCGGGGCGCAGCGAGAGCGGGGGGCGGCCCGCGGCGGCGGTCAGGCGGATCGATACTTCCGCCAGCGCCTCCCCCGTGAGCCAGCCCGCCGCCGGTCCCGGCCTGGACCAGGTCAGGGCGGCGAGGGAAGCGTCCACCGGACCGGAGGATCTCTCGGTGACCCCGCCCTCGCGGAGCCTGGCCGCGGCGGCTTCCATGCCCGCGCGGTACGTCGTACGAGAAAGTCTGCGTGCCGCCGAGTACACGGTGAGCGGCACGAGGAGGGATTCGCCGGCGGCTCCGGAGGCGGAGGCCGAACGGGCCAGTGCCGCGACCGGGCGCAGCAGGTGGCGGCGCCGGCGGTCCATCAGGAGGTCGGCCATGCGCGCCGGGTGGGCGTCGAGGACCTGGCGGGCGCCGTGGCCCGTGAAGTGGTCGGCGCTGCCCGCGGCCAGCCGGCGCCGCTCGCGGGCGGCGAAGACCAGCGAGGGCCCCGGTTCGTCGGTCAGGGGGCCGTCGAGGTCGGCGTACGGGAGGGCCTCCTCGGCGGCGGCCACCACGACGTGGTGCAGGCGCGGGTCGGCGGCGATGGCGCGGGCCCGTTCCAGTTCGGCCTCCCGGCCCTGCGGGGTGGCCAGGTCGTTGAAGGTGACCGCGAGCAGCCGCGCCCCGGCGGGGCTGGTCAGGGTGCCCGGGGCGCCCGGCAGGCCGGCCGCCAGCAGGGCCAGGGTCGCGGAGGCGCTGCCGCCGGAGAGGTCGGCGCCGACCCCCGGGGCGGGGGCGCCGCGGGCGGCGCGCCGGTCGGCGGGGCCCATGCCGGGCACGGGGCCGGGATCGTACGGCGGAGCCACGTCGGGAGCATGCCGTGGCGCCGTGAGCCGGGCGCGCACCGCGTCGACCAACGCCTCCCGTACGCCCTCCACCGCGCGTTCGGCGTCGGCCTCGGGGGCGGCCACCGCGAGGGAGGCGACCGGCTCGTAGCCGGTGATCTCCCGGGAGCCCTCGCGCAGGATGAGCGCGTGGCCGGGCGGGATGCGGCGGACCCCGGCGTACGGTGTGCCGTCGCCCAGTGCCTCGGGGCTGTCGGGGCAGGCCAACAGGGCGGCGAGGTGGCCGATGTCGAGCTGCGCCTCGATGAGGTCGGCGAGCGGGAGGGCGGCGGTCGCGTACGCGGTGCCGCTCGCCCAAGGCGTGTAGAAGACGGGCCGCGCGCCCGCGAGGTCGCCGACGACGGTGATCCGGCGGCCGGCCTGCACGACGGCGGTGTAGCTGCCGGACCACTGGGTGAGGTGGCGCAGGGCCCCGCCGCGGGCGGCGTAGAGGGCCCTCCTCAACTCGGCGTCGGTGGCTCCGCAGCAGCCGAGGACGGCGAGCCGGGTGAAGGGGTCGGCCGGGTCGGCGGTGAGGGTGCGGATCTCGTCGGGGCGCCAGTCACCGACGGCCCAGAGCGGGTCGGGATCGCCCCACAGGAGCTGGGCGCCAACGGGCTGGACGGTGCGGTCCGCGTCCGCGCCGGGGTCGCCGGGGTGCGCTGCGTCGGCGATGCCGCCGTGCAGGGGGGCGCCGGGTCGGCCGCCCGGGGCGTGGCCGCCCTGGCCGTTCGCGCCCGAGACCCGGCCGGCCGTGCCGAAGCTCGCGGCGATACTGCTCCAACCCACCAACCAGCGCACCGCCGCCTCCCCAGCCTGTGGGCACATGACCGGGGCACGGGCAGCACGGTCGGCGCTGAGGGCGCGGCCGCGGGACCCCGGGTGGCTCGGGGTCCATGCTGCCACGGGACAGGCGTGCGAGAGTGGTTAAAGGGGGCGCACATGCAAACGAACACGCCCCGGCAACGCGGTATTTGACGTTCCGTTCCCACCGCCCCATAGGTCGGTTTCGGCCATTCTTCGGCAGCGCCGAGTGACGCCGCGGGCAACCGCCCGGTCGCCGCCGGTCGACCGCGACAGCGCACGGGCGCGGTCACGGGAGGCGGAATCCACCCCCCGGACCGGACCGCCACCCGCGGGGATTGAGGCAGCGGCATCCCCCGGCCCGCCCGGTTCACGCAGCGGGCCGACCCACGCACCGCACATCGAATCGCCGGGCCCCCGGACCGGCCAGAGCGCACGGGCGGGCGCACGGCCACACGGGCGGAGCACGCCGCGACGAGTGCGCCCCGGGCCCGGGGCGGGACCGGACTGTGCAAACGGACAACAATCCCGCCATACGGAAGTAGAGGCCTTAACGCTTGGGAGGCGGGGAACTACGCTGGGTTTACGAAATGCCGGGCGCCTATGCCCCGGCGGCGTATGCGTTGTGTGCGTTCCGCGTGTGACGAGGGGTGGCGCATGTCCAGGGAGCTCCGCGAGCCCAATGAGAAGCTCGGCGCCGTCCTCGCCCTCGCGGGCATCAGCAACGCCGGGCTGGCCCGGCGGGTCAACGACCTCGGCGCGCAGCGCGGCCTGACCCTCCGGTACGACAAGACCTCGGTGGCCCGGTGGGTGTCGAAGGGGATGGTGCCGCAGGGCGCCGCCCCGCACCTGATCGCGGCCGCCATCGGCGCGAAGCTGGGGCGGCCCGTGCCGCTGCACGAGATCGGCCTGGCGGACGCCGACCCCGCGCCCGAGGTCGGTCTGGCCTTCCCGCGCGACGTGGGCGCGGCGGTCCGCTCGGCCACCGACCTCTACCGGCTCGACCTCGCCGGGCGGCGGGGCGGCGGCGGGATCTGGCAGTCGCTCGCCGGTTCCTTCTCGGTGGCGGCGTACGCGACGCCCGCCTCGCGCTGGCTGATATCTCCGGCGGACGGCTCGGTGGGACGGGAGGCCGCCGGTCCGGCGGCCGGCCAGGCGGCGCCGGGTGCGACGACGACTTCCACTGGGGCTGGGACTGCATCGGGGACCGCGTCTGGCACTGGGACTTCGACCGGGACTTCGACCGGGGCTCTGACAGGGGCTCTGACCGGGGCTTCGACTTTGACGGCGGACAGGTCGACGGCAGCGGAGCCGCCGGCCCCGCAAGGCCTGGCCGGGTCGCCGGAACCGCCGTCCACCGTTGTGCCCGCCCAGCCCGGGCCCGAAACTCCGCGCGACCGCGCCCAGCGCGTGGGCCACAGTGATGTGACCAAGCTGCGCGAGGCCGCCGAGGACGCGCGCCGCTGGGACTCCAAGTACGGCGGCGGGGACTGGCGTTCGTCAATGGTCCCCGAGTGCCTGCGGGTGGACGCGGCGCCGCTGCTGCTCGGCTCGTACAGCGACGAGGTGGGCCGCGCTCTGTTCGGCGCGACCGCCGAACTGACCCGGCTGGCCGGGTGGATGGCCTTCGACACCGGTCAGCAGGAGGCCGCCCAGCGCTACTACATCCAGGCGCTGCGCCTGGCCCGCGCGGCCGCCGACGTGCCGCTCGGCGGCTACGTCCTGGCCTCGATGTCCCTCCAGGCGACCTACCGGGACTTCCCGGAGGAGGGCGTGGACCTCGCGCAGGCCGCCGTCGAGCGCAACCGGGGCCTGGCCACCGCCCGCACCATGAGCTTCTTCCGGCTCGTCGAGGCGCGTGCGCACGCGAAGGCGGGCGATTCGTCGGCGGCCGGGGCCGCGCTGCGGGCGTCGGAGGGCTGGCTGGAGCGGGCGCGGGACGGCGATCCGGATCCGACCTGGCTCGGCTTCTATTCGTACGACCGCTTCGCGGCGGACGCGGCGGAGTGCTACCGGGACCTGAGGCTCCCCCGCCAGGTGCGGCGCTTCACGGAGCAGGCGCTGTCCCGGCCCACCGAGGAGTTCGTGCGGTCGCACGGGCTGCGGCTGGTCGTGAGCGCGGTCGCCGAGCTGGAGTCGGGCAACCTCGACGCGGCGTGCGCGGCGGGCACCCGGGCGGTGGAGGTGGCGGGCCGGATCTCCTCGGCGCGGACGACCGAATACGTACGGGACCTGCTGCACCGCCTGGAACCGTACGGGGACGAGCCGCGCGTCGCGGAGCTGCGCGAGCGGGCCCGGCCGTTGTTGGTGGCGCCGGCATAGGGGTGGGCGCCGGGGGCCCTCGTGGCCGCATTGTCGGTGGCGGGGTGCAGTATGCAGGGGTGGGAGGTGTCGGCGTGGGCGTGGGCGGTGGCGTGGACTGCGATGTGCTGGTGATCGGCGGCGGGATCGTCGGCCTGTCGACGGCGCATGCCCTGTCGCGGCTGGCTCCGGGGACGCGGGTGGTCGTCCTGGAGAAGGAGGCCGGTCCGGCCCGGCACCAGACGGGCCGCAACAGCGGAGTGATCCACAGCGGGATCTACTACCGGCCGGGGTCGCTCAAGGCGCGCTTCGCGGTGCGCGGTGCGGCCGAGATGGTCAAGTTCTGCGCGGAGCACGGCATTCCGCACGAGGTGACGGGCAAGCTGATCGTCGCCACCGAGCGGGACGAGCTGCCGCGGCTGCACGCCCTGGTCCAGCGCGGCCGGGAGAACGGCATTCCGGTGCGCGAGCTCGGCCCGGCACAGATCTCGGAGTACGAGCCGGAGGTGCGCGGCCTGGCCGCGATCCACGTCGGCAGCACCGGGATCGTGGACTACGGCCGGGTGAGCGAGCAGCTGGCGGAGTCCTCCGGCGCGGAGATCGTCTACGGCGGCGCGGTGGACCTGATCTCGCGGCGACCCTCCGGCGTGGCCGTCCGCACCACCTCCGGCCTCGTGGTGCGCGCGCGGATCCTGGTGAACTGCGCGGGTCTGCAGTGCGACCGGATCGCCCGGCTGGCCGGGGACGACCCGGGGATGCGGATCGTGCCGTTCCGGGGTGAGTACTACGACCTGGCCCGCCCCGAGCTGGTCCGCGGGCTGGTCTACCCGGTGCCCGATCCGGCGTTCCCCTTCCTCGGGGTGCACCTGACCCGGGGCATCGGCGGCGGCGTCCACGTCGGCCCGAACGCCGTGCCCGCGCTGGCCCGCGAGGGATACGGCTGGTCCGTGGTCCGGCCGCGGGACGTGGCGACCGAGCTGGCGTGGCCGGGCTCCTGGCGGATGGCCGCGCGGCACTGGCGGTACGGGGCGGGCGAGATACACCGCTCGCTGTCGAAGCCGGCCTTCACCCGGGCGGTGCGGCGGCTGCTGCCGGCCGTGACCCCGGCCGATCTCCACCCGGCCTCGTCCGGGGTGCGCGCGCAGGCCGTCCTGCGGGACGGGACGCTGGTGGACGACTTCCTGATCCGCGAGGCGCCGCGCACGGTGCACGTGTTGAACGCGCCGTCGCCGGCCGCGACCGCCTCGCTCCCGATCGGCCGCGAAATCGCTGCGCGAGCCCTTCGCCTGCTGCGGGCCGCCTGACCGGTCCCGCGCGCCTGCTGCTGGGGCTCCGCCCCAGACCCCGCGCCTCAAACGCCGGCGGGGGCTCGGGGGCGGGGGCTCGGGGGCGGAGCCCCCGCAGCGGCGGCCCGGCAGGGGATCGGTGGAGCGGGCACCCCCTACCCCCCGGCGTAGAATCAGCGCATTGTGTCTGAGTCCCTGAACCCCCAGCCGACCAGCCTCCCGGACGACACCGCGCCGGAGGCGAACTCCTACGTGCCCCCCAAGTGGCGGACCGAGCCCCGCTTCCCCGACGGGCCCTCGCCGGACCCGGCCGGCTCGCACCACGAACGGCGGATCCGGAGCTTCCAGCCCCGGCGCAGCCGGGTCACCACCGGTCAGGGCGAAGCCCTGAAGCGGCTGTGGGGCACCTGGGGACTGGACATCGACGGTCACGAGGTCATCGATCTCGACAAGCTCTTCGACGGGCTCCCCGTCGTCCTGGAGATCGGCTTCGGCATGGGCGAGGCCACCGCCCAGATGGCCGCCGCCGACCCCGGCACCGGCATCCTCGCCGCCGACGTGCACACGCCGGGGCAGGGCAATCTGCTCGCCCTCGCCGAGCGGGGCGGGATGACGAACGTGCGCGTGGCCAACGGCGACGCGATCATCCTGCTGCGCGAGATGCTGCCGCCGGACTCCCTGGCCGGGATCCGCGTGTACTTCCCGGACCCCTGGCCCAAGGCCCGGCACCACAAGCGCCGGTTGATCCAGCCCGAGTTCCTCACGCTGGCCGCCACCCGCATGGCCCCCGGGGCCGTGCTGCACTGCGCGACCGACTGGGAGCCGTACGCCGAGCAGATGCTCGAAGTCCTCACCGCGCACCCGGACTTCGAGAACACCCAGCCCGACGGCGGGTACGCGCCGCGTCCCGACTTCCGGCCGCTCACCCGCTTCGAGGGCCAGGGCCTCGACAAGGGGCATGTCGTGCACGACTTGCTCTTCCGTCGCACCGAGAACGCCAAGAACGCCAAGAACTGACAACGTCACTCCCTGTGTCAGACCCACTCTGTAGGGTCATCGTGTGTTCCGAGCGCTCCCCTCTGTGCTCGCACGCCCGTCGGGCACGGTCCGCACGTGCGTGCTCGTCATCCTGCTCGCCACCACCGGGGTCGCGATCCTCGAACTCGTGCGGGAGCAGACCGGTACCCCCGGCTTCTTCGTCGGCCTCGGTCTGGCCCTGCTGCCGGTCGCGCCGCTCATGGCGGCCTTCCGGTGGCTCGGCCGGGCCGCGCCCGCGCCCTGGCCGCAGTTGCTGTTCTGCTTCGGCTGGGGGGCCTGCACCGCGGCGCTGATCGCGATACTGGCCAACAGTTTCGCCACCGAGTGGATAGCCGCGGCCACGGCCGATCCCGCCGACGCCGACACCCTCGGCTCGGTGGCGATCGCCCCGGTGGTGGAGGAGAGCGCCAAGGCGGCGGCCCTGTTGCTCGTCTTCGTGTTCCGAAGACGTCAGTTCACCGGACCGGCCGACGGTTTCGTGGTGGCCGGCTTCACCGCCACCGGCTTCGCCTTCACCGAGAACATCCTCTACCTCGGCAATGCCTTCGGTGAGGACCTGGCCGACGGCACCGGCGTACTGGACTCGGTGACCGCGGCGACCTTCTTCGTGCGGGTCGTGCTGTCGCCGTTCGCGCACCCCCTGTTCACCGTCCTCACCGGGCTCGGCTTCGGCGCTGCCGCGCTCAGCGCCCGCCGTTCCCGCAGGTTCGCCCTGCCGCTGCTCGGCCTGGCGGCGGCCATGTGCGCGCACGCGCTGTGGAACAGCTCCTCGCGGTTCGGGGAGTACGGGTTCTACGTGGTCTACGGCTGCGTGATGGTCCCGGCGTTCGCGCTGCTGGTGTGCCTGGCGGTGTGGATAAGGCGGCGCCGGCTGCGCGCGGTCGCCCGCGAGCTCGCGGCGTACGCGGCGGCGGGCTGGCTCGGGCCCGCCGAGGTCCCGGCGCTGGCCTCGATGCCGGCCCGGTCGCTGGCCCGCGCCCTGGCCCGGCGCAGCGGGGGCCGCGCCGCCGGCCGCGCGGTCGCCCGGTACGAGGAGGATGCGACGGAACTGGCTCTGCTACGGAACCGGGCGCGCCGCGGCGGCCCGGCGCGGGAGCCGGATTTCGCCGGGCGGGAGCGGGAGTTGCTGGGCCGGCTGTGGCTGCGCCGGGCGACGGCGGGTCCCGCGCTGGCCCGGGCGGCGGTGTTGGAGGAGCTGCTTCCGCCGCGGTTCGACGCACCGGCGGCACCGAGACCGGCACCGGCGGTCGGCGTACCCGGCCCCAGGGCCCGGACCGGAGCCGAGGCCCCGGGACTCAGACGTTCAGGCCCTTGGAGGTCAGCCACGCCAGCGGGTCCACCGTCGAGCCGCCCTTGCGTACTTCCAGGTGCAGATGGGGGCCAGTGACGTTGCCCGTGGCGCCGACGCGGCCGATGGTGTCTCCGGCGCCGACCGAGCCGGAGGTCACGGACATCGAGGAGAGGTGGCAGTACCAGACCTCCGTGCCGTCCTCCAGCTCCAGCACGATCCGGTAGCCGTACGCCCCGGACCACCCGGCCGAGATGATCTTCCCGGCGGCGACGGCCTTGACCGGGGTGCCCGTGGGGGCGGCGAAGTCGAGGCCGGTGTGGTACCCGGAGGACCACATGGAGCCGGCGACTCCGTAGTGCGAGGTGAGGGTGTAGGCCGAGGTGGGCAGCGAGTAGCTGCCGGCCAGTTTGGCGAGGCGCTCCTGCTCCGCCTTGGCCGCGGCGGCCTCCTCGGCGGCCTTGGCCTCGGCCGCGGCCTTCGCCTCGGCGGCGGCCTTCGCTTCCTCGACGGCCTTCTGCGCCGCTTCCAGCTTCGCCTTGGCCTCCTGCGCGGCGGCCTCCCGCGCGGCCTGCTCGGCCTCCGCCTGCGCCTTGGCCTCGGCGGCGCCCTGCTGGGATTCGGCCTGCTGGAGGATGCGGTTGCGGAGCACCTCGCCGGCGTCCGCGCCGCGGTCGGCCTGTTGCGGGATGATCCCGGTCTTCCCGGCTTCCGCGCCCGCCCGGCGCGCGTCGCTCGCGGAGCCCCCGTCGCCGGAGAAGTCGCCGTCCATCACCTCGGGCAGTGAGGGCAGGGTCGGCAGCGAGGGAAGGGATATCGCTACCTGGGGCCGGTCCTGCGCGGTGGCTATGCCGCCCGCGCCGACGGCCGCGATGACGCCGACACCCAGCACGGTGGAGCTGCGCGCGAGTCCGCCGCGCTGCCGGGCCACGCGGTGCTTGCCCCGTACGGAACGGACCGAATCCTCGGTGGGATTCCACTCGCCCCAGGCGCCCGCGGTGGGCGGCTCCTGGTTCTCGATGCCTTCGGGGGCAGGCAAGTTGGAGGCCACCGGGGCACACTCCTCATTGACACGCACGCGCACGGCGCCGTCTCTTGCGACGGCTGGGACGACCGCGCTGCGTTATCGAAAGGTAATAGACGCAGGGGAGTGATTCCAAGCTGTTGCGATTGATCGTTCCTACCAATCGGCCACTCAACGACCGTCTCTGGCCAAGGCTTTTCGCCACAGACGGGGAGCAACCCGGGCAATATTCAGCCCGCTCCTCCATCCCTTCCCCCGCATCCGAAAAATGACGACCCGTCAATCCACTCGCTGAGAGCGCCCTTCCATATACGCAGCGTCACGCACTCACGCGCGGCCCTCGCCTCGACGCACCACCGGCACGGTCCTTCGCCGCTTCGGCTGCCCCCGCCCCGGCCGGCCCACCGCGAGCAGCGCCATGTCGTCCGTCGCCCCGCCGCCCGTGTGGCGGCGCACATCGCTGCTGAGCGCACCGAGCAGCTCCTCCGGCCCGGGGAAGATCCGCCCGCGCAACCGGGACGCCGGATCGTAGAAGTCGCCCGCCACGTTGCGCGCCTCGGTCAGGCCGTCCGTGTACAGCAGGAGCGTGGTCCCCGCCGGGAAGGCCCACTGCTGAGCCGCGTCCGGCCATCCGCCCAGTTCCCCCATGCCGAGCGGCAGGGCGGGCTCCGCCGGTGCGAGGACCGCCAGTTCCCCGTTCGCGTGCAGCAGCAGCGGCTCGGGATGGCCCCGGTTGAGCAGCCGCAGCAACCCCGCTCCCGGCGGGATCTCGCCGAGCACGCACGTGGTGAACCCCTCGACCGCGTCCAGGCTGTCGCGCCGCGCGCCCTCCCGGGCCAGCGCCCGCTCCAGCCGCTGCGCCACCGCCTCCAGGGTCGGCTCGGTCTCGGCCGCCTCCCGGAACGCGCCGAGGACCACCGCGACGGCCTCCACCGCGCCCAGCCCCTTGCCCCGTACGTCACCCACCGCCAGGCGCACTCCGTACGGGGTGTCCTGGACCGCGTACAGGTCCCCGCCGATGAAGGCGTCGGCCTGCGCGGCCTCGTACCGCGCAGAGACGGACAGCCCGGCGATCCGCTCCGCGGGGGTCGGCAGCACCGCCCGCTGCGCGGCCTCGGCGATCTCGCGAGCGGAGGCGAGCCGTTCGCCGCTGCGCCGCACCACCCGGTTGATCAGGATCGCCAGCCCGGAGACGGTGACGACGGTGGCCAGCTCGGTGAGCGCCTCCACCTTCCAGGAGGTGCCGTGGTGGACGTGCAGCAGGAACACCCCGAGCGAGGCCAGTACGCCGATCAGGGCCGCGCCCCGAAGGGTGAGGAGGGGAGCGGCGACCAGGGGGGCCGCCGAGAAGAAGGTGGATCCGGTGAAACTGGGCGGGGTCGTCAGGTCGAAGACGAGACCGAGCCCGATCAGTACCCCCGGCAGCCCCCGCAGGAGCCGCGCCACCACCCCGTTCCCGGCTCCGCCCGCGCGGTCGCCTTCGTCGCCATGCCGGCCCAGCCCCGCCACGCTGTTCTCCTGCCGCCGGTCCCTCGCCCCTTCAAGGCTGGCGGTAGCAGCGGCCGTTAGGCGACCCGACGGCGGCCGTACGGGTGAACGAGCGCGCACGTGGCGTCCGTACGGCGAAGACACGACGGACACACCACGACGACACGACACGCGACGACACGACGAAGGCCCGGTTCCGCAAAGGGAACCGGGCCTTCGTACTGAGTAGCGGGGGCAGGATTTGAACCTACGACCTCTGGGTTATGAGCCCAGCGAGCTACCGAGCTGCTCCACCCCGCGTCGGTAAACACAACTCTACGCCATCCGGGTCCGCCCCTCCGCCAATTAACCCGGCAGCCACCCACTCCACCCACATAACCGCAGGTCAGAGCGATATAACCCGGCCGAATCCGGGGCCGCTACGCCACCGCGGGCGGAGCGGGCAGCAACTCCGTGACCACGAAGGCGACCACAGCCGCCAGGATCACGACCGGCATCATGGCGGTGCTGCCGAGGAGCAGGACCACGAGGACGACACTGCTCACCGGCAGCCTCAGCATGGTCGCCGCGGCCGCCGCCATGCCCGCCGCCATCCCTGGTACGAGACCCAGCCCGGGCAGCGGCGCGAGCAGGACCCCCGCCACGGCGCCGAGGAAGAGCGCGGGGAACACGGGGCCGCCTCGCAGACCGCCGAGGCAGAGCGCGTAGCCGACGCCCTTGAACAGCAGGACGGCGATCAGCGCGCCCACGCCCCAGGCCTGCGGGTCGGCGGCCAGTGCGCCGATGGTGCCCTGGCCGGAGGACGCGACCTCGGCGGGCGAGCGGCCGGTGGCCAGCGTGTAGAGGGCGGCGCAGACGGCGGCGCCCAGCGCGCAGTGCACGGTCCGCACGAGGGGCCGTTCGGCGACGTACGCGGCGATGAGCCGGGCCCCGGACAGCACGGGGCGCAGGAAGAGGGCGAGGGCCACGGCGATGACCAGCGCCCAGAGCACGTCCCCCACGTCCAGCCGCGGGATCGGGGTGGACAGGTCCAGCGTGAGGTCTCCGGTCGAGAGCCCCGTCCAGCGGCCGAGGCCCGTGAACACCAGGGAGCCGATCCCGCTGGAGAGCAGGGCCGGCAGCATGACCGCGAAGAGCTGCGGCCCGCCCACGCCCGCCACCTCGATCAGCAGCACCGCGGCGATCAGCGGGTTGCCGAAGATCGCGGAGATGGCCGCCGCGGCTCCTGCGGCCCCCAGGAGTACGGTGCTCGGCGCCGTGGCCGGCAGCTGCGCGAGGTCGCGGAACACCAGGGCCAGGCCGCCGCCCAGGGCGATCAGCGGGGCCTCGGGCCCGAGGACGGCGCCGAACGGCAGGGAGAACAGCGCGGCCAGCACCACGCCGGGCAGGGCCGCCGAGGAAGTGCCTCCCGTCTGCATTCCGGCCGCCGGGACGTGACCGCCGGCGCCCGGCAGGTGCTTGACGACGAGGCCGACGCCCACACCGGCGATGAGCAGCAGGGGAATCGGCCACCACCAGGGCGGGGTGTCCCAGCCCGCCGCGCTCGGGAGGTCGTCCCACAGCGTGTGCTGCAGCTCGTGGAGCATGACGAGGAACCAGAAGGCCGCGAGTGACACCGGGATGCCGATGAGGGCGCAGAGGACGAGCGTCTTCAGATAGCCGGGGCCGCGGAGGATCTTCCGCAGGACGTCCGCTTCCTGCGGTTGCGGTGCACCGCTCGCGGGTCGATCGGATCGAGAACGCGGCTCCGTCATGGATCACTTCCTTCCGTCCCACGATGATCCGACGGAACGGCCGCCGTCGCCCGGCGAGAACGCCACCCGCGCTCACGGTCCGGGCCGTGGGCGTGCGGACGGGCCGTGCGCCGAAGCACGGGGGGTATGGCGACGGGCGGGGGGGGCGGGGGGGCCCCCGGGGCGGGGGTGGCCCAGAGGGGGCGCGTATGGCGGTTTGGCCCCAAACCGGGGTGGGCGTGTCGGTGGT
>NZ_JBHWJY010000044.1:0-41120 GCF_042731135.1 Streptomyces sp. NPDC059874 | reverse complement strand
CCGCCCCCGCCCTCACCCCCCCCCCGCCCTCGGGGGGGGGGGGGGGGGGGGGGGGGGGGGCGGCCCCCCTGCGGGGGGGGGGTGCGCCCCCGCCCGGGGGGTGCGGCTCTGCCGCGGGGCCGGGTCTGCCGCTCAGGGGCAGCTGATGCGGGTGTCGCCCGAATCCGTGGTGCAGGTGTCGGAGTTGGGGCCGCCGTTGGCCGTGTCGTTGTTGGACACGCCGTCGACGGTGTTGAGCTGGTCGGAGCCGTAGTAGCCGGTCAGGGTGTCGTTTCCGGCACCGCCGTACAGGGTGTCGTTGCCGAATCCGCCGTCGACGTTGTCGTTGCCGACGTCGCCGTAGAGGACGTCGGAGCCGTTGCCCCCGCGGATGGTGTCGTTGCCGCCGAGGCCGCAGATCACGTCGTTGCCGGTGGTGCCGACGATCGTCTCACCCGCGCTGGTGCCGATGATCGTGCAGCCTCGGCTGTTGTTCACGGCCGTCGTCGCCGTGGCGGTGTTGTTGGTCGACACCGGGTCTTCCTCCGTGGCGCTGACCGTGACCCTGTTCGTGATGGTGCCGGTCGACCTGGGTTCGACGATCACGGTGACCGTCGCGCTCCCGCCCGGAAGCAGCGAGCTCAGCGTGCAGTTCGCGCCGGTGAAGGTGGTGGTGCAGCTGCCACTGGTGGTCGTGGCCGACACCAGTGTGGCGCCGGCTCCGGAGAGGGTGTCGGCCAGCGTGACGCCGGTGGCGGACGTGGTGGACCCGGCTGCGTTGGCCACCCGCACGGTGTAGGTGACCTGGTTGCCGAGGGCGAGCTGGGTCGCGCCCGACTTGGTGACCGAGAGGTCCGCCCGTGGGGGGGTTGGCGGTGCGGTGCCGCCGGCTTCGTAGCGGGCCAGCGCGAAGTCGCCGTCCGGGCCGCCCGCACCAGCCGCCACGATCTTCCCGTCGGACTGCAGGACCACACCGCGCGCCTGGTCGGAGCCGCCGAAGTCGGTGGTCACGATGCCGTCGCCACCGCCGAAGGTGGTGTCCGGGCTGCCGTTCGGGCCGCGCCGGAGGACGGCGAAGTCGCCGCCGGGCCCGTTGCTTCCGGCGAGGACGATCTTTCCGTCGGACGGCAGCGCCATGTCGTTGACGGGGGCCGGGAGAGTCACCCTGCCGTCGCCGTCGAAGGTGGTGTCCAGGCTGCCGTTGGGCAGGTACCGGGCCATGTCGTCGCCGCCCGCGGCGACGATCTTGCCGTCGGACTGCACGGCCAGCGCCTCCACGCCCTCGTAGTCACCGAAATCGGTCCTCACGATGCCGTCGCCGTCGAACGTGGTGTCCACGCTGCCGTTGCTGTTGTAGCGGATCAGGGCGAAGTCGAAGCGGGTCGTACCGACATTGCCACCTGCGATGATCTTGCCGTCGGCCTGCAACGTCATGGTGCGGCCCATGCCCCCTTCCTCCGCACTCAACGGCGCGGGGTCCGTGGTCACCTCGCCGTCGCCACCGCCGAAGGTGGTGTCCGGGCTGCCGTCGGGGGTGAATTGGGCGAGCGCGAAGCGGCCGCCGGACGTACCCCCGGCCAGAATCCTGCCGTCGGGCCGCACCGCCACCTCGTAGGCCTCGTTCGGGCCACCGCCGAAGTCGGTGGTCACGATGCCGTCGCCACCACCGAAGGTGGTGTCGAGGGTGCCGTTCGCGTTGTAGCGGACCACCGTGAACCAGCAGCAGTTCTCGTACTCGATCCAGCTGCTGCCCACCACGACGACCTTGTGGTCGGGCTGCACCGCCACCCCGTAGGCGTCGTCCCACATGCCGACACCGGAGATGTCGGTGGTCACCCTGCCGTCACCGCCGAAGCCGGTGTCCAGGCTGCCGTCCGGGTTGTAGCGGGCCACCGCGAAGTCGCCCGCCGTCACGTCGTCGTAGGCCGAGCCGGCGACGACGAGCCGGCCGTCGGGCGCCAACGCCGCCTCGCTGCCACTGTCCGTGCTGCCGAAGTCGGTCAGCACCCTGCCGTCGCCGCTGAAGCTCGGGTCCAGGTCGCCCGGGGCGGCCATCGCGGTTCCGGGCAGGGCCAGTACGAGCGCCAGGCACGCGACCGCCACGGCCCCGGCCCGGCCGACCCGCGACCGCCTGCGTAGGGCCGCGAACCGGCAGAACGCCGCTCGCAGCCGTTTCGTGAACATGGGCATGCAGACCCCTCAGCCTCTCGTCGTTGCCCGCGGTCCCCGTGGAGCGGGCGGCGACAGTGTCCCGCCGGGTTCACGGGGCGCCCTCCAGGACCGGGCCGTACTGCGCTCACTGGGCGTTGGGGTCCACCCCGGCGAGTGATCACCACCGGACGACTCGCTGACAGTTTTCCTTGTCGTGCCCTTTCTCGACAGATAATCTTGTCGCATGGATGATTCGGTAGCGATCCCGACCCCGGACAAGAACGACGAGAACTTCTGGACCACCGTCATGACGCAGGTGGAGCCCGCCTGGAGCGAGCCCACCGAGGACGACACGTTCGCCATGGACGACGAAGTGCTCGCAGCGGTCCGCGCACTGGCCGAACGGATCTCGACGCGCGCGCTGGCCTACCGCACCGCCGACAAGCCGTTCGACCCCGCGCTGATGGCCGCTCCCGATGTGCAACTGTCGCTGCTGCGGGCGCTGTACGAAGCCAAGCGGTCCGTCGACCGGCTGGCGGAGAGCGCCGCCACCGTCGCCGGCCGCAGCGGAGCGAACTACACCCAACTCGGAGCGGCCTGGGGCGGCATCAAGCGCCAGTCCGCACGCCTCAAGTGGCCCCACGCGGTGGTCAAAAGGTCCGCCAGTGAGTCCATCCCGCTTCGCTACGCGGGCGGTACCGCCGTCGTCCACCATGACCCGGACGCCGACGCCTGGTGGTACGACGCCACCGCCGCGGACCAGCAGGAGGCGGAGTCCGAGGCCGTGCACGCCACTTACGCCCAGGCCATCGCCGGGGCGACGGAGTTCCTCCTGGCGCACGCCCAGCCCAACCGGCGGGACTCCGCGCGCCCCTGAGCGCCCGGCCCGCGAACGACCGAGCGCCCCACCCGGTGGAAACCGGATGGGGCGCTCGGTGCCGGGTCGGAGGAAGGGTTCCCCCGGGCCCGCGAGGTGTAGGCCATGTCGGACTCGAACCGACAACCAACGGATTAAAAGTCCGCTGCTCTGCCAATTGAGCTAATGGCCCTCCACGTGCTCACCCCAGAGCATAGCCGCAGAGCGCCCGTCAGCCGATCGGGTATCCGCTGCCCGGCCTGTCGACACGCGAAAGGGCCCCTACGAGCGAGTCGTAGGGGCCCTGTCAGGCGATCAGATCAGAACCGACCGTCAGCCGTTGCGCTTCCAGCGCGGCTTGTCGTCGCGGCGGCCGCCGAAGGAGCCGGTGGAACCGGAACCGGAGGGACGGTGGTCGTCGCGGCGGCCGTACGGGCGGTCGCCGGCGCCGCCGGAGCGGAAGCCACCGGACGGACGGTCGTCACGACGGTCGCGGTTGAACGGGCGGTCGCCGCCACCGGAGCGGAAGCCGCCGGAGGTGCGGTCGTCACGGTTGTACGTGCCGTTGCCCGTGGACGGACGGTCGCCACCGGAACGGAAGCCACCCGACGGACGGTCGTCGCGACGGAAACCACCACGGTCGCCACCACGGTCATCGCGGTTGAAACCACCCGAGGGGCGGTCGTCGCGACGGAAGCCACCACCGGCGGGACGGTCGCCACCGGAACGGAAGCCACCCGACGGACGGTCGTCGCGACGGAAACCACCACGGTCGCCACCACGGTCGTCACGGTTGAAACCACCCGACGGACGGCCGCCACGGTCACCACGGTCGTCGCGGCGGAAGCCGCCACGGTCACCACCGCGGTCGCCGCCACGGTTGTCGCGGCGCTCGAAGTTGCCGCGGTCGTCGCGCTGGGCGCGCTGCTCCTCGCGGCGCTCCTGCGCGGCCAGTTCGGCGGCAGCGGCGGCGGCAGCGGCAGCGACCTCGGCCTCGGCGGCCTCGGCCACCTCGGCGACAGCGGCCTCCGGGTCCTCGCCACGCTCACGCGCGGAGCGGGCGACCAGACGGTCGGCCTCCTCGCGCAGCTCCACGGCACGGCGCGACAGGCGCTCCAGCTGCTTGGTGAGCTCGGCGACCTCGCGCTCGGCCTGCTTCGCGGCGTTGTTCGCGGAGTCGGCCTGGACCTCGGTCAGCGAACGCGCACCGGTGATCTCGGCGACCTCCGGCTCGAACGCGCCGGCGCCCTGGACGATGTGGCGCGAGGCGTCGACGCCCGCGTCCTCCATCAGGCGGAAGATCTGGCGACGCTGGTGCGGCAGGGCCAGGGAGACCACGACACCCGACTTGCCAGCGCGGGCGGTACGGCCCGAGCGGTGCAGGTAGTCCTTGTGGTCGCCGGCCGGGTCCACGTTCAGGACCAGGTCGATGCCGTCGACGTGGATGCCGCGGGCGGCGACGTCCGTGGCGACGAGCGCGTTGACGTAACCGTCCTTGAAGTCCGCGAGGACGCGGGTGCGGGCACCCTGCGTCATGCCGCCGTGCAGCGCGTCGGCCTTCACGCCGGCCTCGACGAGCTGCTCGGCGATGCGGTCGGCGCCCAGCTGGGTGCGGACGAAGATGATGGTGCGGCCCTTGCGGGCGGCGATGGCGGCCGTGACCGGCGCCTTGTCCTTCGGCTTCACGACGAGGACGTGGTGCGTCATGGTCGTGACGTTGCCCTGCGCGCTGTCGACCTCGTGCGTGACGGGGTTGGACAGGTAGCGCTTGACCAGGGTGCCGATCTCGTTCTCCATGGTGGCGGAGAAGAGCATGCGCTGGCCGCCGCCGGGGATCTGGTCGAGCAGCTCGGTGACCTCGGGCAGGAAGCCCAGGTCGGCCATCTGGTCGGCCTCGTCGAGGACCGCGACCGAGACGTTCTCCAGGGAGCAGGCGCCGCGGTTGATGATGTCGCGCAGACGGCCCGGGGTGGCGACGAGGACGTCGACACCGCGCTCCAGAGCGTAGATCTGGTTGCTCATGGAAGTACCGCCGCAGACGACCTTCATCTTGAGGCCGAGCACGTCGCCGTAGGGCTGGAGGGCGTCCGCGACCTGCATCGCGAGCTCACGGGTCGGCGTGAGGATGATCGCGCGGGGCTTCTTCTTCTCGGTGAAGCCGCCGGCCAGCGTGGCCAGGGTCGGCAGACCGAAGGAGAGCGTCTTGCCGGAGCCGGTGCGGCCACGGCCGAGGATGTCCTTGCCGGCCAGGGCGTCCGGGATGGTCGCGGCCTGGATCGGGAAGGGGGTGGTGACGCCGTTCTGCGCGAGCTTGCGCACGACGCCCTCCGGCAGACCGAGGTCCGCGAAGGTGATCGTGGGCTCGGCGTCGGCGTCGTCGGCCTCGGCGTCCGCGCCGGCGGCGGAGGTGTCGGCCTCGTCGTCGAAGTCGACGGGGTCGATGGACTGGTCGGTCGTCACGTCGGCCTCAAGAGCCTCGATGATCTCGTCTGCGACGATCTCGTTCGAGTCGTTCTCGGGCATGACGGCACGGTCAGAACTGGAAATGGACATGCGAAATGCGAAACCTTCCGGAGTCTCGGCACGCGCCCAAACTCCGTGAATCGCAAATCGACCGCCTCAATGCGGTCAGCCACGGCTAGGGAGAGTACGCGCCACGCGGCGCTCTTCGGATTCGGCGCCGGGCAATGGGATCAAACGATCTATAACCATACGCACCCTCCCCGGGGTCTGGCAAGTCACTCCAGGAAAATACCCTCTGACCTGCAACGATGCCGGATCCCCGGGGGAGGTCAGCCCGTGATTGCCTGCGACCTAGGCCCCGGAATCCGGGGCCGGCTGGTCGCTGGGTTCCGGCTGCGGGGTGGACGGAGTCGGAGTGGGTTCCGTCACAGGCGGGGTGGTGGCCGGCGGCTGCGGGGTCGGGCCGGCCGACGGCTGGCCGCCGCCCGAGCCGCCCGAGCCGCCCGATCCACCGGAACCTCCCGATCCACCGGCGCCGCCCGAGCCGCCGGAACCACCGGATCCGCCCGTCGTCGGCTCCTGGGGCCCCTGACCGCCCGCGCCGCCGCCCGCGCCGGCCGACGGCACGGGAACGCCCGGCTGCCCGCTCGGCGCGCCCGGGCCGGGCGAGGCACCGGTCGCGCCGGAGGCCTTGCCGTCGCCCTCGGTCTTGCCGTCCTGGTTCCCCGTACCGTCCTTCGCGCCGCGGCCACTGCCGTGCACCCCGGCGCCCTTCCCGGAAGCGGAACCTCCGCCCGCCGCGGCGCCGCCCCGGCGGTCCGCCGACGAGGAGGGCCCGGGCTTCGCCTCGTCCTGTCCGACGCTCATGCAGCCCGCCGCGGCCGCGACCGCGAGCGCGGTGACGGCCAGTCGGAGGGGAGCGGACAACTGGCGCACAGGGCACCTCCGGAGCCTGAGGGTGGGTCGACTAGCGGCGTCGACTGGCGGCGTCCTCTAGCGGGTCAATGTGCCCAACTCCCTTTGACCCGTAAGGGACACGCCCTCAGGCGAACAGCTGCCGGGCCACCTGTGATCCGAGATGTACGGCGCCCAGCCCGACCAGCACCGACGCCATCACGTTCGCCGCGGCCAGGAACTTCCATCCGCGCTCGACGAGCCTCAGCGTCTCGTAGGAGAACGTCGAGTACGTGCTCAGCGCCCCGCACAGCCCGGTCCCCAGCAGCAGCACCAGCCGCGAGGAGGCCGCCCCCGCCAGCGCCGCCCCGGTCAGCACCCCCAACAGCAGGCACGCGGCCGCGTTCACCACGAAGGTCCCCCACGGGAACACCGAATCGTGGCGCGCCTGCACCGCCCGGTCCGTCAGGTAGCGCAGCGGCGCGCCGACGGCCGCCCCCACCACCACGAGCAGCCAGTTCACCGCGCGGGCACCCGCCGGCGCCGCCCCCGGACCGCGAGCCGCGTCACCGCGGCCGCCGCCCACACCGCGCCCAGCGCCGCCACCACGGTGAGCCCGGCGTACGCCAGGGCGGTGCCCGCCTCACCCTCGTCCAGGAGCCGCGAGAAATCGACGGCGTAGGTGGAGAACGTGGTGAAGCCGCCGAGCACCCCGACCCCCACGAACGGCCGCACCAGCGGATGCGGCGCGGCCCGCCCGCCCTCGCTGATCAGCACCATCAGCACGCCGATCAGCGCACACCCGGCCACGTTGATCCACAAGGTCGCCCACGGAAAGTCCCCCGGCCCGGCCGGCCACAGCAGCGAGATCCCGTACCGCGCCGTGCCCCCGACGGCCCCGCCCGCCGCCACCGCCGCGAGCACCCGGCCCTGCGGTTCGGCGCCCTGCGCGGGCACGTGGAGGTCGACGTCCGGGTCGATCGCCTCGGCGCCGGGGACCGGCCGGGTCACCCGTACCCCAGGGCGTGCAGGCGTTCGTCGTCGATCCCGAAGTGGTGGGCGATCTCGTGGACCACGGTGACCTCCGTCTCCGCGACCACGCTCTCCCGGTCCTCGCACATGCGCAACGTGGGGTTGCGGTAGATGGTGATCCGGTCCGGCAGCACCCCGGCGTACCACTCGCCGCGGTCCGTCAGCGGGGTCCCCTCGTACAGCCCGAGCAGCTCGGGATCGTGGGCGGGCGGCTCGTCCTCGACGAACACCGCCACGTTGTCCATCAGCCGCGTCAGCTCCGGCGGAATGCGGTCCAGGGCCTCTGCGACGAGCTCTTCGAACTCCTCGCGCGTCATCTCCAGCACCGGGCCATTGTCCCCCGCGGGCGGGCGCCACTCCCGCCTGCGGGGGAAACCGTTTTGGCGATAGCTCCCCGGATCCCATATGCTTCTCACGTCCCCGACGCGCTGAAAAGTGCCCGGCGGGCCTTTAGCCCTCATCGTCTAGTGGCCCAGGACGCCGCCCTTTCAAGGCGGTAGCACGGGTTCGAATCCCGTTGGGGGTACGCATTACCGTGTGCGAGACTTGTTCTCGCACGCTGCAAGGTCCTGTGGAGCAGTTGGTTAGCTCGCCACCCTGTCAAGGTGGAGGTCGCGGGTTCAAGTCCCGTCAGGATCGCCGGAACCGGAAACGGTTCCTTGGTCGGGTAGCTCAGTTGGTACGAGCGATCGCCTGAAAAGCGATAGGTCGCCGGTTCGACCCCGGCCCCGACCACGTGAAGAAGCCCCGTCCATCGGACGGGGCTTCTTGCGTTACTCCGTCTCCCTCTCGGCCCGCCGGGTCCCGCGCCGCCACTGCACCAGCCCGACGGCCACCGCCCCCGCTCCGACCAGTCCGAGCAGCACCTGGTCCGGGACCGCGTCCGCCACCGACTGGACCCACGCCTCCACCGCGTACGAGTCGTCCACGTCCAGCAGCCCCGGCAGTGCGCTCGCCCCGTCGTAGACGAGGAACAGCGCGCCCAGGGTGATGAAGAACAGCCCGGACAGCAGCGAGGTGGTGTGCAGCTCGAAGCGGCCCACGGTGACGGCCCGGCCGCGCAGCCAGCGCCGCTTGCCGAGCTCGAACCGCTCCCAGAGCAGGGCCAGCAGGAACAGGGGCACGGCCATCCCCAGCGCGTAGACGGCCAGCAGCAGGCCGCCGTAGACGGGGCTGCCGCTGACCGCCGCCACCGTCAGGACGCTGCCCAGGATCGGGCCGGCGCAGAAGCCGGCCAGCCCGTAGACCGCGCCGAGGGCGTACACCGACAGGGCGGTGGTCGGCCGGATCCGGCCGGACAACTCCGCGATGCGCTTCGAGGCGAAGCCGAGGCCGAGGATCTGCGCGAGCCCGAGCGCGATGATCAGCCAGCCGCCCGCGAGGACGAGGGCCTCGCGGTTGCCGTGGAAGAACCGCCCGGCGTACGAACCGGCCGCCCCCAGCGGTACGAGGGTGCTCGCGAGGCCCGCGTAGAAGATCCCGGTGCGGGCGAGGAGGCGGGAGGGGGAGTCGATCGAGTACGCGAAGAAGGCGGGCAACAGCAGGGCGCTGCACGGGCTGAGCAGGGCGAGGAGGCCGCCGAGCAGGGCGGCCAGGTATCCGATGTCGGTCACTGCTTCGCCGCCGCCGCCTCGGCCTTGGCCTGGGTCTTGGCCTCGGCGATGGCGGCCTCGAAGGCCTGGAGCGGCTGCGCGCCGGCTATTGGCTTGCCGCCCACCAGGAAGGAGGGGGTGGAGGTGACACCGATGCCGTAGCCCTCGTCCTGGTCCCTCTTCAAGGCCGCCGCGGCCTGCTCCCCGGCCATGTCCGCCTTGAACCGCTCCAGGTCGGGGACCCCGGCCTGGCGGGCCAACTCCACCAGCCGGTCCTCGCCGAAGCCCTTCTCCTTCGCCCCCTCGGCGTACGCGGCCGCGTGGAACTGCTCGAACCGGTCCTGCTGCCCGGCCGCCCAGGCCGCCTTGGCCGCGGCCTCGGACTCGGCGCCGAAGATCGGGAAGTTCCGCCACTCGATGCGGAGGGTGCCGTCCGCCACGTACTTCTTCACCAGTTCGGGCTCGGTGTCGCGGGCGAACTTCCCGCAGTAGCCGCACTTGAAGTCCGAGTACTCGATCAGCACCACGGGCGCGTCGGCGCGGCCCACGGCGAGCTTGTCGCCGGCCTCGCGGCGGGCGAGCGCCTTCAGCTGCGCGGCGGCGGGGTCGGTCCGGGGCGCGGCGGCCGCGGCGGACCCGCGGGAGCCCTTCTCGGCTGGGGCGGTGGCCTGCCAGGACACGATCCCGAACGTGACGGCGGCGACGGCGACCCCGGCGGAGATGAGGAGGGGCTTGCGGGAGGAGGAAGAGGACGAACGAGAGGACATGCGGGTGCGTGCTCCAGAGCTACGGGTGAGGGGCGGACCGGCGACGGCTGCGGGAGGCTGTCGCGGTCTTTCGGATCGGGCCGGTGAGAGGGCGGGCCCGGACGGCCGGTGAAAAGGGCGGGCCCGGACGGGGTCGGGCCGGTGAGGGGGCTGGCGGGACCGGCCGGGGCGGTCGCCGGTTGGCTGCGCCGCTCGGGCGGGACTTGGCTGGGCCCGGCCGGGGCCGGGCGCGCGCCGGGGCGTCTCCTCGGGCGCCGAACGTTTCCAGGGGGCGGAGGGCCGAGGGTGGCTGCGTTCGGCGCCCTGCGGGGACGCCCCGGCCCACACCCGTCCCCGTCCGGGCCGGCGGGTGCCGGCCTGGGCCCTGGGGACACCCCCTGGCATCACGGACCCGCGCGCGGGAGGCCGCGAGGAGCCCCGCCGCCGGGCGGGGCCGCGCGGCTCCCGATCGCCGGCCCGGACCGGCACGCCCGGGCCACCGCGACCATCGGGAGGCACCACGCTCCGGAGCGTGACCTGCTCGGCATACGTGGGGCCTCTCACGGAAAAGGGGGGCGGTGGACTCGTCCCGAAATGGTACGGGTCCACCCGACAAATGCGTTCGCCACCCGGAGGGGCCAGGTGAGATCCTCGATCAGGTATGTCTACTTCCTTCGCCGCCCTGCAGACGCTTCTCGGTGAGATCTCCCTCCGTGACGCGCACCGCCTCGGCCGCCGCCTCGAAGGCGCCCGCCGTATCCGCAAGCCCGAGGCCAAGCAGGCCGTGCTCGACGAGATCGCCGCGGAGGCCACGAAGGCCGCCGCGCGACTGGCCGGCCGTGCCTCGCGGATGCCGGAGGTCACGTATCCCGAGAACCTGCCCGTCAGCCAGAAGAAGGACGAGATCGCCGAGGCGATACGCGACCACCAGGTCGTGATCGTCGCGGGCGAGACCGGCTCCGGCAAGACGACGCAGATCCCCAAGATCTGCATGGAGCTGGGCCGCGGCGTCCGGGGCATGATCGGGCACACCCAGCCCCGCCGGATCGCGGCCCGCACCGTCGCGGAGCGGATCGCCGAGGAGCTGAAGTCCGAGATCGGCCAGACGGTCGGCTGGAAGGTCCGGTTCACCGACCAGGTGGACCAGGACGCGACCTTCGTGAAGCTGATGACCGACGGCATCCTGCTCG
This sequence comes from Streptomyces sp. NPDC059874, assembly GCF_042731135.1. NCBI lineage: Bacteria > Bacillati > Actinomycetota > Actinomycetes > Kitasatosporales > Streptomycetaceae > Streptomyces > Streptomyces sp. NPDC059874. Next base: position 30,217 of record NZ_JBHWJY010000044.1, on the reverse strand, counting down.
CCGAGATCCAGACGGACCGCGAGCTGCGCGCGTACGACACGATCATCATCGACGAGGCCCACGAGCGGTCGCTGAACATCGACTTCCTGCTCGGCTACCTGGCCACGCTGCTGCCGAAGCGCCCCGACCTCAAGGTGATCATCACCTCGGCGACCATCGACCCCGAGCGCTTCTCCCGACACTTCGGGGACGCCCCGATCGTCGAGGTCAGCGGGCGGACGTATCCGGTCGAGGTCCGCTACCGGCCCCTCCTGGAGGAGGATTCCGAGGAGAGCGACCGGGACCAGATCACCGCGATCTGCGACGCGGTGGACGAGCTCCAGGCCGAGGGTCCCGGCGACATCCTGGTCTTCCTGTCCGGCGAGCGCGAGATCCGCGACACCGCGGACGCGCTGATCAAGAAGAACCTCCGATTCACCGAAGTGCTCCCCCTCTACGCGCGGCTCTCGCACGCCGAGCAGCACCGCGTGTTCCAGCAGCACACCGGACGCCGGATCGTGCTCGCGACCAACGTCGCCGAGACCTCCCTCACCGTCCCGGGCATCAAGTACGTGATCGACCCGGGCACCGCCCGGATCTCCCGCTACAGCCATCGCACCAAGGTGCAGCGGCTGCCCATCGAGCGCATCTCGCAGGCCAGCGCCAACCAGCGCAAGGGCCGCTGCGGCCGTACCAGCGACGGCATCTGCATCCGGCTGTTCTCCGAGGACGACTTCAACGCCCGCCCGGAGTTCACGGACGCCGAGATCCTGCGCACGAACCTGGCCTCCGTCATCCTCCAGATGACCGCGGCCGGCCTCGGCGAGATCGAGAAGTTCCCCTTCATCGACCCGCCGGACCACCGCAACATCCGCGACGGCGTACAGCTCCTCCAGGAGCTCGGGGCGCTCGACCCGACGGAGAAGGATCCGAAGAAGCGGCTCACGCAGATGGGGCGCCAGCTGTCCCAGCTCCCCGTGGACCCGCGCCTGGCGCGCATGGTCGTCGAGGCCGACAAGAACAACTGCGTCCGCGAGGTCATGGTCATCGCGGCGGCCCTGTCCATCCAGGACCCGCGGGAGCGGCCCTCGGACAAGCAGACCCAGGCCGACCAGAACCACGCCCGCTTCAAGGACGAGACCAGCGACTTCCTCTCGTTCCTGAACATGTGGCGCTACGTCCGCGAGCAGCAGAAGGAGCGCGGCTCGTCCTCGTTCCGCCGGATGTGCAAGCAGGAGTACCTGAACTTCCTGCGGATCCGCGAGTGGCAGGACATCTACTCGCAGCTGCGCACGGTCGCCAAGACGATGGGCATCCACGTCAACGAGGCCGACGCGCCCGAGACGAGCATCCACATCTCGCTGCTGGCCGGTCTGCTCTCGCACATCGGGCTCAAGGACACCGACAAGAACGAGTACCTGGGCGCCCGGTCGGCCAAGTTCGCGATCTTCCCGGGTTCCGCGCTGTTCAAGAAGCAGCCGAAGTTCCTGATGTCGGCGGAGCTGGTGGAGACCTCGCGGCTGTGGGCGCGGGTCAACGCCAAGGTGGAGGCGGAGTGGGTCGAGCCGCTCGCGCAGCACCTGATCAAGCGCACGTACAGCGAGCCGCACTGGGAGAAGGACCAGGCGGCCGTGATGGCGTACGAGAAGGTCACGCTGTACGGCGTGCCGATCGTCGCCCAGCGGAAGATCAACTACGGCCGGATCGACCCCGAGGTCTCGCGCGAGCTGTTCATCCGCAATGCGCTCGTCGAGGGCGACTGGCGGACCCACCACAAGTTCTACGCCGACAACCGCAAGCTCCTCACCGAGGTGGAGGAGCTGGAGAACCGGGCCCGGCGCCGCGACATCGTGGTGGACGACGAGACCCTCTTCGACTTCTACGACCAGAAGATCCCCGAGCACGTGGTCTCCGGGGCGCACTTCGACTCCTGGTGGAAGCACAAGAAGCGCGACGAGCCCGAACTCCTCGACTTCGAGCGCGAGATGCTGCTGACCGAGAAGGCGGCCGGGGTCACCAAGGCCGACTACCCGGACACCTGGCGGCAGGGGCAGCTGAAGTTCCGGGTGACCTACCAGTTCGAGCCGGGCGCGGACGCGGACGGCGTGACCGTCCACATCCCGCTCCAGGTGCTGAACCAGGTCACCGACGAGGGCTTCGACTGGCAGATCCCGGGCCTGCGGGAGGAAGTCGTCACCGAGCTGATCCGCTCGTTGCCGAAGCCGATCCGCCGGCACTACGTACCCGCGCCGAACTTCGCGGGCCGGTTCCTGGACACCGCCGTGCCGCTGCAGGAGCCGCTGCCGGTGACCTTGGCGCGCGAGCTCCAGCGGATGGTCGGCGTACCCGTTTCCGCAGAGGACTTCGACCTCACCCGTATCCCGGACCACCTGAAGATCACCTTCCGGATCGTCGACGAGCGCCGCAAGAACCTCGCCGAGGACAAGGACCTGGAGGCGCTGCGCCTGCGCCTGAAGCCGAAGGCCCGCCAGGCACTCTCCAAGGCCGCCGCGGCCACCGCCGAGCGGGCGGGCGGGGAGTCTGTGGAACGGACCGGGCTGACCGACTGGACGATCGGCACGCTGACCAAGGTCTTCGAGACCCGGCGGGCGGGCCAGCCGGTGAAGGCGTACCCGGCGCTGGTGGACGAGGGCGCGACCGTCTCCGTACGGCTCTTCGACACCGAGGCGGAGCAGCAGCAGGCGATGTGGCTGGGCACCCGGCGCCTCATCCTGCTGAACATCCCGGTGAATCCGGCGAAGTTCGCCTCGGACCACCTGACGAACCAGCAGAAGCTGGCCCTGTCCAGGAACCCGCACGGCTCCATCCAGGCGCTGTTCGACGACTGCGCCACCGCCGCGACCGACAAGCTGATCGCCGACCACGGCGGCCCCGCGTGGGACGAGGCGGGCTTCCGCAAGCTCTACGAGGCGGTGCGCGCCGACCTGGTGGACACCACCGTGCGGACGGTGAGCCAGGTCCAGCAGGTGCTGGCCGCCTGGCAGGCGTGCGAGCGGCGGCTGAAGTCCACGAGCAGCCTGGCCCTGGTCGCCAACATCCAGGACGTGAAGACGCAGCTGGCGGCCCTCATGCCCGCCGGCTTCGTGACGCTCACCGGGCTGCGCCGACTGGCTGACCTGATGCGCTACCTGGTGGCGGCGGACCGGCGGCTCCAGCAGATGCCCACGGGCGTCCAGCGCGACACCACGCGCATGGAGAAGGTCCACGAGATGCAGGACGAGTACGCCTGGCTCCTGGAGCAGCTGCCGAAGGGCCGGCCGGTGCCGGCCGCGGTCACGGACATCCGCTGGATGATCGAGGAACTGCGGGTCAGTTACTTCGCGCACGCGCTCGGGACGGCGTACCCGATCTCCGACAAGCGCATCGTGAAGGCGGTGGACGCGGCGGCCCCGCCGTCGGCCCGATGACCGGCTCCGTGATCCGGTTCGACTGCACCCCCTGAGCTGCGGTACAGTCTGATTCGCAGCCGCCGAGCGGCCGCAAATCGAGGACCTGTGGAGCAGTTGGTTAGCTCGCCACCCTGTCAAGGTGGAGGTCGCGGGTTCAAGTCCCGTCAGGTTCGCAGAAACGTCAGGGCCCGTATCCCCCAGGGGATACGGGCCCTGACGCGTTGGGGGGCGCGGACGCCTGGGCGGCCTTGGGCCGGCTTTTGGGGCGCCCAAAGTGCCCATCGGTCGCCCGAGTGTCACCCGAGGGGCCCCGGCGTCGTACAGGGGGCCTCAGGGGCGCGCATAAGCCCTCGTGGGGCCGCATGAATCCTCACAGAGGGATGCGGTACCGACCGGTCGGGGCGCGATCCCCCTTCCGGCCCGTCTTCCGCCCGCCGCCCGGGCCGGGCGTTCCGGAGAATCCCTCGTTCGCATGATGCGCTCCGCCGCGCACGTCCCCTTACGGGGTGCATTGCCGGAAATACAAGAGTGATCATCTGTGACGGGAGTCACCACATGAGTTTTTGAGACTCGCACATTTATCGCACCCCTACGCGACCTCGATTTAATATGTGCAATGGCACCTACCCGGCCAGCACTGCCCGGGTCGGCCCGATACGCCCTGACCAGCGCATAAAAAAGATCGCGCTGGACCCGGCGGAGTCCAGCGCGATCGAACGACATGAGCCTGTTGGGGCAGGATCCGTCGTATGAAGCCATGTGGGTTTCATCGGATTGGGGGACCCGATATAGACCCGTTAAAACGGGGTTCTGCGGGGTGCTGCTGAACCTCAGGCCTCGCTGCGCTGCTGCGGAATTCCCGCAAGCAGGGCGCGAACTTCGGCCTCGCGGTAACGGCGGTGTCCACCCAGGGTGCGGATGGACGTGAGCTTGCCAGCCTTGGCCCAGCGGGTCACCGTCTTCGGGTCCACGCGGAACATCGTGGCAACCTCAGCCGGGGTCAGCAGCGGCTCGGCATCAGGGGTGCGAGCGGTCATGAGCGGCCTCCTCGGGAGAACCGAACCATCTCGGTTCTTTCCTCTAAATTCTGCACCTTGGCCCGCGTTGCCCGAAATGGACATACGCGGGCCGAGTCGGTTATAGGACGAACGGCTTGTCCTCGGCACTACAACTACACCATCCGTCCAGCCCCAAGGGCCAAACCGACGGAATTGCCCTCCGAGGTGTTCATCAGCGGTCGGAAGCCGATGGACCGTCCCATAACGGACAGTCACCCCACTGTGACGATCAGTCACAGAGCGATCAGGAGTCGTCAGACCCCCCGTAGAGCGCAATGCCGAGCATTCCGCCCTTAGTTGGGCGGAAGGAACCCTCCCCGGACTCCTTGTCCTATTTTGGCACGAGGGTAGGGGAAGGGCGCAAGGGTGTGGTTAGTGCGGTCCGTCACGCTTGGGCCAATGGCCCGTATCGGGACGTAGGTCCTGGTACTACGTCCCGAATGCCACGATCAGGCCTCTGATCAGCTGGTTGTGACCGATCGACCGATACGCACCGGTACGGTACGGGGCTCCACGGGCCCCGCGGGGCCCGGAAAGTTCTGCGTCACTAATTCGCGAACAGTCTCTCCCGGACCGCCCTCCAGCGTTCCGCCAACACCTCATAAGCGTCGGCAGCCCCTCTGGTGTCACCCGCCCGCAGCGCCGCGACCCCCGCCGCCAGCTCCCCCGCGGACCGGTCGGCCTCCAGCCGGTCCGCCGGGAGCGCGTGCAGCAGCCCGCCGTAGTCCAGCTCGACCATCGACTTCGGGTGGAACTCCTCCAGCCAGCTCCCGACCTCCACCAGGCCGTCGGCGAGCATCCCGTAGCCTTCCGCCTCCCGCAGCGTCCGCAGCGCCCGCGCGAGCCGGCGCCGGGCCTGCACCATCGGCGTCCGGTAGCGCAGCCGCGTCCCCGGCAGGTACTCCCGCTCCTCGTCGGCCACCAGCACGAACCAGCGCAGCGGGACCTGCCACACCCCCGTACGGATCCACGGCCGGGCGTCCGGGTTCCGCTCGCGCCAGCGCTCGTACTCCTCCGTGGTCCTGCGGCGGGCCGCCGGCGGGAGCGCCGCGTCGAGCACCGGGAGCGGGAACCACTCGACCAGCTCCTGGAGCGCCAGCCAGCCGCGCAGCCTGGTCCGCCACGGGCAGACCAGCAGCACCCCGTCGACCTCCGCCGTGAAGGCGTCCGCGCTCTCGTGGGCCGGCACCCCCACCACCGGGACCCGTACCAAGTCGGTGAGCGACCGGCGCAGTTCGTCCTGCGCCGTCGGGGTCACCCCGCGCCGGGCGTAATCCGCCCAGTGCGCGCGCTCCGCCTCGGGGAAGGCGACGAGGGGCTCGTAGACGCGCAGGTAGGAGGCGTACGGAACGGTCGGCGCCGAGCGCACGGAGGGCAGCGGGGGATCGGGGGTTTCGCTCACGCTCTCGTACTCCCCCCGGCGGCCCCGGCGTACTCCGGACACCCCCTCGTACTCCGGGAGGGTTCCGATCTCCGGACAGGTCACCCCCGCACGCCCCGTAGGTCTTACTCTGCTCCCAGCACGCTCTCCCCCACCCGCAGGGCGGGCGTGAATTCCGCCGCATCTCTTCCATGGGAGTCACCACCGTGACCGAAATGACCGACGGCGTCCTGCACACCCTGTTCCGTACGGAGCAGGGCGGACACGAGCAAGTCGTGCTCTGCCAGGACCGCGCCACCGGCCTCAAGGCCGTCATCGCCATCCACTCCACCGCCCTGGGCCCCGCCCTCGGCGGTACGCGCTTCCACGCGTACGCCTCCGACGAGGAGGCCGTCCAGGACGCGCTCAACCTCTCGCGCGGCATGTCGTACAAGAACGCCCTCGCCGGTCTCGACCTGGGCGGCGGCAAGGCCGTGATCATCGGCGACCCCGACGTCTTGAAGTCCGAGGAACTGCTGCTGGCCTACGGCCGGTTCGTCGAGTCCCTCGGCGGCCGCTACGTGACGGCCTGCGACGTCGGCACGTACGTGGCGGACATGGACGTCGTGGCCCGCGAGACCCGCTGGGCCACCGGCCGCTCCCCCGAGAACGGCGGGGCGGGCGACTCCTCGGTGCTCACCGCCTTCGGTGTGTTCCAGGGCATGCGCGCCAGCGCCCAGCACGTGTGGGGCGACCCGACGCTGCGCGGCCGCAAGGTCGGCGTCGCCGGCGTCGGCAAGGTCGGCCACTACCTGGTCGAGCACCTGCTGGAGGACGGCGCCGAGGTCGTGATCACGGACGTGCGCGAGGAGTCCGTGCAGCGGATCCTCGACAAGCACCCGGGCAAGGTCACCGCGGTCGCCGACACCGACGCCCTGATCCGCGTCGAGGGCCTGGACATCTACGCCCCCTGCGCGCTCGGCGGTGCCCTGAACGACGACACCGTGCCGGCCCTCACGGCCAGGATCGTCTGCGGTGCGGCCAACAACCAGCTGGCCCACGCCGGGATCGAGAAGGACCTGGAGGACCGCGGGATCCTCTACGCCCCGGACTACGTGGTCAACGCGGGCGGCGTGATCCAGGTCGCCGACGAGCTCGTCGGCTTCGACTTCGACCGCTGCAAGGCCAAGGCCACGAAGATCTTCGACACCACCCTGGAGATCTTTGCTCGGGCGAAGACGGACGGCATCCCGCCGGCCGCCGCAGCCGACCGGATCGCGGAGCAGCGGATGGCCGACGCGCGCGGCGCCCGCGCGGTCTGACCCCTCTCGGGGCACTTGGGCGCGCGCCCGCCGGGGTGTGGGGAGACAGAACTCACTGCACTTCGGCGGGTCGCGGGCCAGGAAAGCGTTAAAATCGCGGTTGACCAGCGAGGACGGGGCGCCTTGTTGGTTCTGCACCGGGGCGCGTCATGCGGGCGGCGTACCGTATGGCCGCGGAAGCAGGTACCGTTAAACCCCTACGGACGGTCTCTCCACGGAGAGCCCGCTCCGAACCATGAACGCGTGTCAGACTCTGGGGCCGTCGAGCCCCGTCACCGAGGGGGTCGAGCCATGGGGCGCGGCCGGGCCAAGGCCAAGCAGACAAAGGTCGCCCGCCAGCTGAAGTACAACAGCGGCGGGACTGACCTCTCGCGTCTGGCCAATGAGCTGGGCGCATCGCCGACAGAGCCGCTGCCTATCAGCGAGCCGGTCGAAGTCGATGACGATCTGGACGACGACGACCCGTACGCCAAGTACGCGGATCTGTACAACAGCGATGACGACGACGAGGACGAAGAGTCCGGTCCGTCGGCACAGCGTCGCGGCGCTTGACGCTCCAGGGCGTCTGCACCAAAAGATCAAAAACTGAAACCCGGTCCCGGGCATTGCCCAGGGCCGGGTTTCAGTGCTGCTCAGCTCGCGTAGGAACCGGTGAGGGTCGCACCCTCGGTACGGTCGCCGCGGTCCAGGATCTCTCCCGCGACCCAGGCGTCGACGCCCCGGTCGGCCAGCGCGGTCAGGGCCACGTCCACCGACTCCTGCGGAACGACGGCCATCATGCCGACGCCCATGTTCAGGGTCTTCTCCAGCTCCAGCTGCTCCACCTGTCCGGCCTTGCCGACCAGGTCGAAGATCGCGCCGGGGGTCCAGGTGGACCGGTCGACCGTGGCGTGCAGGTGGTCCGGGATCACCCGGGCCAGGTTCGCCGCGAGGCCACCGCCGGTGATGTGCGAGTACGCGTGGACCTCGGCCGTACGGGTGAGGGCCATGCAGTCCAGCGAGTAGATCTTGGTGGGCTCGAGGAGCTCCTCGCCGAGGGTCCGGCCGAGCTCCGCGATCTCCTGCTCCAGGGACATCCCGGCCCGGTCGAAGAGGACGTGCCGGACCAGCGAGTACCCGTTCGAGTGAAGGCCGGACGAAGCCATCGCGATGACGGCGTCCCCCGTACGGATGCGATCCGCGCCCAGCAGCCGGTCGTACTCGACGACACCCGTGCCGGCGCCCGCCACGTCGAAGTCGTCCGGACCCAGCAGGCCCGGGTGTTCGGCGGTCTCGCCGCCCACCAGGGCGCAGCCGGCGAGGACGCAGCCCTCGGCGATGCCCTTGACGATGGCCGCGACACGCTCGGGGTGGACCTTGCCGACGCAGATGTAGTCGGTCATGAAGAGCGGTTCGGCGCCGCAGACGACGATGTCGTCCATGACCATCGCGACCAGGTCGTGGCCGATGGTGTCGTACACGCCGAGCTGTCGGGCGATGTCGACCTTGGTGCCGACCCCGTCGGTGGCCGAGGCGAGCAGCGGGCGCTCGTAGCGCTTGAGGGCGGATGCGTCGAAGAGACCGGCGAAGCCGCCGAGGCCACCGAGGACCTCGGGGCGCTGCGTCTTCTTCACCCACTCCTTCATCAGCTCGACGGCGCGGTCTCCCGCTTCGATGTCCACACCCGCGGCTGCGTAGCTGGCACCGGTGGTCTTCTCTGTCATGACAGGAGAGAGCTTTCGTGTCGTTACTGCGATTGATGCCGGGCCCTGGGAGAAGCCTCAAAGACAGGGCCCGGCGCAGGTTGAGCCTGGGGGTCCCCCAGACGAGGACGAGGCCTGGGGGAGGGAGCCGCGGACTACGGGCGGCGGAGCGCGTCGGCGGCGTCCGTGCCGCCGGCCAACTCGTTCTCCAGGAGCTGCTTGCCCAGGAGCTGCGGGTCGGGCAGCTCCATCGGGTACTCGCCGTCGAAGCAGGCACGGCAGAGGTTGGGCTTCTGGATGGTCGTCGCCTCGATCATCGCGTCGAGTGAGATGTACGAGAGCGAGTCCGCGCCGAGCGACGTGGCGATCTCGTCGACCGTCATGCCGTTGGCGATCAGCTCGGCCCGGGTGGCGAAGTCGATGCCGAAGAAGCACGGCCACTTCACCGGCGGCGAGGAGATCCGGATGTGGACCTCGGCCGCGCCGGCCTCGCGGAGCATCTTCACGAGGGCGCGCTGGGTGTTGCCGCGGACGATCGAGTCGTCGACGACCACCAGGCGCTTGCCCCGGATGACTTCCTTGAGGGGGTTGAGCTTGAGGCGGATGCCGAGCTGGCGGATCGTCTGCGAGGGCTGGATGAAGGTCCGGCCCACGTAGGCGTTCTTGACCAGGCCGGAGCCGTACGGAATCCCGCTGGCCTCGGCGTATCCGACGGCTGCGGGCGTGCCCGACTCCGGCGTCGCTATCACCAGATCGGCGTCGACCGGGGCTTCCTTGGCCAGGCGCCGACCCATCTCGACGCGCGAGAGGTAGACGTTCCGGCCGGCGATGTCGGTGTCCGGGCGCGCCAGGTAGACGTACTCGAAGACACAGCCCTTGGGCTTCGCTTCCGCGAATCGAGAGGTGCGCAGACCGTTCTCGTCGATCGCGATGAGCTCGCCCGGCTCGACCTCGCGGACGAAGCTGGCGCCGCAGATGTCGAGGGCCGCGGTCTCGCTCGCGACCACCCAGCCGCGCTCCAGGCGGCCGAGGACCAGCGGGCGGATGCCCTGCGGGTCACGGGCGGTGTAGAGGGTCCCCTCGTCCATGAAGACGAGCGAGAAGGCGCCCTTGACCTGAGGCAGGACCTTGGCGGCCGATTCCTCGATGGTCAGGGGCTTGCCCTCGTCGTCGGTCTGGCCGGCGAGCAGGGCGGTCACGAGATCGGTGTCATTGGTCGCGGCCACCTGGGTGGCGCGGCCGTCCTGACGCGGGAGGTCGGCGACCATCTCGGCGAGCTCGGCGGTGTTCACCAAGTTGCCGTTGTGACCCAGGGCAATGGAGCCGTGGGCGGTCGCACGGAAGGTGGGCTGAGCGTTCTCCCAGACGGAGGCTCCGGTGGTCGAGTAGCGGGCGTGACCGACCGCGATATGACCTTGGAGCGAGCCGAGGGAGGTTTCGTCGAAGACCTGGGAAACGAGTCCCATGTCCTTGAAGACGAGGATCTGGGAACCGTTGCTCACAGCGATTCCCGCGGACTCTTGTCCGCGGTGCTGCAATGCATACAGTCCGAAGTAGGTGAGCTTGGCGACCTCTTCACCCGGAGCCCAGACACCGAAGACGCCGCAAGCGTCCTGGGGGCCCTTTTCGCCGGGGAGCAGGTCGTGGTTGAGTCGTCCATCACCACGAGGCACACCCCGAGTGTAGGCGAGATCGACCACTGGTCCGAATTCGCGACCGCCGGGAAATGTCACAGCACAGAGGGTGACGGCACACCTGCGTCTCGGTATTCGGATGCTTTGTTGACAGCTACAAGAGTGCTCGTACAGGCTCTCGACCCATGCAGCCTCTCGGTGACCGTTCCGTCACCCTCGTCGAGCGCCGCCACGTAGACCTGGTCCGTGTAGCGAGCGCCATCTGTCGCCCGTAGCCATGCGGCGCGGCACAGTGATCCCCGGCTGAGCATTTCCTGCTTCTGACCCCGTCCGGGTCCAGGCAGGCCTTGACCTTTCGGCCGCTCCGCGCCCCCTTTCCGCTGCGTTCCCCCGCCGCCCTTCCGGCTCTTTCCGCCGTTCGCCGCCTCCTGCCGTCGATGCCGCGCGCCGTCCCGCGCCGTCGTCGGCCGGCCGCGCCGCCATGCCTTGGAGTACCTGTGTCTTCGTACGAGAACAACCTGTCCCGCCGTGCCTTCGGCGGCGCTGTCGGAGTGACCGCCGCGGCGGCGGCCGTGGGGCTCGGCAGTGCCTCGCCGGCGCAGGCCGCCGGACCCGAGGAGCGGGAGTTCCGGGCCGCGCGGGGGCGGCAGTCGCGGCGGCCGAACATCCTGTTCATCCTCGGGGACGACCTCGGCTGGGCCGACCTGTCCTCGTACGGGTCACCGCACATCAAGACCCCGAACCTGGACCGCCTCGCCCGCCAGGGCGTCCGCTTCACCGACGCCTACTCCGGCTCCGCGACCTGCTCGCCGACCCGGTTCAGCCTGTACACCGGCCGCTACCCGGGCCGCACGAAGGGCGGGTTGGCCGAGCCGATCGCCGACAAGTCGGTGGGCCTGGAGCCGACCCACCCCACGCTGGCCTCGCTGCTGAAGGAGTCCGGCTACGCCACGGCGCTGATCGGCAAGTGGCACGCGGGCTACCTGCCGGACTACAGCCCGACCAAGTCCGGCTGGGACGAGTTCTTCGGCAACTTCGGCGGGGCGCTGGAGTACTACTCCAAGCTGGGCCTGGGCGGCGAGTACGACCTGTACGAGGGCGACGCCACGTACCAGGACCTGCGCTACTACACCCGGATCATCACGGAGCGGGCGAGCGAGTACGTCGCCCGCGACCACGGTGGCAAGCCGTGGCTGCTGAACCTCAACTTCACCACCCCGCACTGGCCGTGGATCGCCGACGGGGACACCGAGGAGAGCGCCGAGATCGTCCGGCGGATCAAGGCGGGCGACGGGCGCGCCCTGTGGCACCAGGACGGCGGTTCGGTCGCGAAGTACAAGGAGATGGTCGAGGACCTGGACCGCTCGATCGGCGAGGTGCTGCGCGCCCTCGACCGCTCCGGGCAGGCCCGCGACACCGTGGTGGTCTTCTCCAGCGACAACGGCGGCGAGCGCTTCTCCTACAACTGGCCCCTCTCCGGCAACAAGGCCTCGCTCCAGGAGGGCGGGATCCGGGTGCCGAACATCGTGCGCTGGCCCGCGCGGCTGGACGGCGGCCAGGTCAGCCACGTCCCGGTGTTCAGCCCGGACTGGACGGCGACCCTGCTGGAGCTCGCCGGGACCCGGCCACACCGGGCGTACCCGCTGGACGGGGCGAGCCTCGCCGGCTACCTGCTGCGCGGCGAGCAGGTCGCCGAGCGGAACCTCTTCTGGCGGGTGCGCGGGGAGCGGGCGCTGCGCCGCGGCGACTGGAAGTACTACCGCGGCAAGTCGGGCAAGGACCAGCTGTTCAACCTGGCCGCCGACGTGCGCGAGCAGGCCGACAAGGCCCCGGTGGAACCGGCCCGGCTGGCGGAGCTGCGGGCGGCCTGGGAGGGCCTGAACGCGGGCCTGCTGCCGTACCCGGGCTGACCTTTGCCGCGGTCACTCCACGGCGGACGCCGCCTTCGCGGTGAGGCCGTTGCCGTCGGGGGCGACGAGGGTGAGGGTGCGCTCCTGGATCTTCCAGGTGAGCGGGCCGCTGCCGAACAGGTCGGTCAGCGCCCGCTCCACCGCGCCCGCGTCGCCCTCGCAGGCCATCCGGGTGGAGGTGATCGGCCCGAAGGCGAGGGTGGATCCGTCGACGGTGGCCCTGGCGCTGAAGCGGTTGCAGCCGAGGGTGCCGCCGGCGGTGCCGTCGGTGATCGTGAACCGGGCCTTGCCGGCCGCGTCCTGGGGCAGGGAGGCCACGGTGTCGCCGTTGACGGTGGCGTCGACGATCCACTCGGTGGCGGTGAGCGGGGCGTCCGCGACCGGAGGCTTCGGGGTCATGGCGATGGTGCTCCCGTCGGCGGTCTTCAGGGTGAGCCGGTCGGGGCCCCGGTCGATGGTCAGCCGGCCCTTGAAGAGCTTGGCGAATTCCGTTTCGAACGCCTGGTCCTCGCAGGCCATGGCGGTCGTCGCGCCGGGGGTGACGGTCAACGAGGACGTCCCGTCGTGGACGACCTCCGCCGTGAAGCCGTTGCAGCCGTAGTTGCCCGTGGCCTTGTCGTGCCCGAGCTCGACGTCGGCGGCCTCGGGCGCGTGCAGCGTCCGGCCCCCGGTGGTCAGGGACTCGACCGACCAGCTCCCCACGACGTCGGGGAGCGGGGCGACGCTGCCGGCCTCCTCGGCCCGGCCGCAGCCGGTGAGGGCGAGTACGAGGGCCGCGAGGGCCGCGGTGGCGTGGACGTACCGGAATCTACGCATGCCCCTGGGACGGGGCCGGCGCCGCGGCGGTTCCACCCGTCAGCTCATCAGCGGCAGCAACGCGGAGAGGTCGGCCCGCTCACCACCGGCCCGGACCTGCGCCGCGTCCAGGGCCTCGGCCCATCCCGTACGGCCCGTCGCGAGCCGGAGCCAGGTCAGCGGGTCGGTCTCCACCACGTTCGGCGGGGTGCCGCGGGTGTGGCGGGGGCCCTCGATGCACTGGACCACCGCGAAGGGCGGCACCCGTACCTCGACCGATCCGCCGGGCGCCTTGAGCGCGAGGGCGTCGGCCAGCAGCCGGGTGCAGGCGGCGAGCGCCTGCCGGTCGATGGGGATGTCCAGCCCGGCGGCCCGGTTGAGGTCGTCGGTGTGGACCACCAGCTCGACGGTCCGGGTGACCAGGAAGTCGGCCAGGGTCATGTTCCCGATCCACAGGGACAGTACGCGGCCGCCGGTCGGATTCGCGGCGAGCGCCCGCGCCATCCGCTCGGCGGCGTTGTCGTACAGCTCGGGCAGCGGGGCCCCGGCGAGGGTCTCCCGGGCCGCCTCGGAGATCTTCCCGGCGAGGGAGGCGGTGACGGAGGGCCACTCGACGGCCGAGAGTTCGGCGACCCCGCCGGGCGGCCGGGCGAGGCCGCCGGCCAGCGAGTCCGCGATCCACGCGACGTGCGCGGCGAGGTCGGCGACGGTCCACTCCCCGAGCCCGCTGGGCCGCGCCAACCGGTCCGGGGTCAACGCCCGTACCCCGTCGGCGACATGCCCGAACTGCGCGGTGACGGCGGCGCGGATCTTGGCGGGGTCGTAGGTGCGCTGCTTCTTCCTGGCGGGCGGCATGCCCCGACCCTACTCGGGCCCGGGCAGCACGAGCCCGGTGCAGCCGCGCCGCGTCGACGTCTCGGTGGCGTACGCCTTGAACACCTCGTCGAGGCGCGGGCCGAGCACCTCGTCGTACCGGTAGGCCGTCGTCATGCCGAGGACGGCGGGGCGGCCCTGACAGGTGGCCGAGGCGTAGAGGACCAGGTAGTCCCGCCCCGCCTGGCCGGCGGCGATCGGGGTGGCCTTCTTGGTGAAGGGCTGTACCTCGGTCCCGGCCGCGTCGTCACCGAAGTAGGCGAAGGTTCGCAGCCACCAGGGGTTGGTCCAGCGGTCGGTGGGGCCTCCGGTCTTCACCCCGTCCGCGACGAGCCGGGCATGGATGCCGGTACGGGTCTCCGTGTCCAGCGCCAGCACGCAGGACTCGCTCCCGTGCTCGGACAGCGGCGCGCCGAGCGCCTTGTCGGGCAGCCGCTCACGGTCCTGGCGGCCGCGCAGGAAGGACGCGTACCAGGCACAGCTGCCGGTGCCCTGCTCGGCGGGGCCGAGCGTGCGCCCCTGCGCGGCCAGGGCGGTGGGCAGTTCGGGCGGGGTGACGGTGCAGCCGGCGCGCTCCGCGGCTTTGACCGCCGCGGTTCGGGCGAGCGAGGCGAGGGCCTTGCGTTCCTTGTCGGTCGGGTCTCCGTACCGGGCGGTCGCGGAGGCCCGGAAGGCGGTCGTGCCGGCCGCGGACCGCGCACAGCCGGCCGTCACCGAGACGGTCCGGGCGGAATAGGACCCGGCACTCCCGTCGCCGAGGGGGGCGGGCAGCGGATCGCTCACCTGGTCGGTGACGTCCTCGCCGGCGCGTCGGTGGATCCCGGGGTTGAAGGGATCGTCGTCGGGGTCGAGCACGTGCAGTCCCTGCTGGGGAAGCGCATGCACCTTCAGGCCGAAGTGCACCAGCCGCACGGTCTTGCCGTCCTGCTCCTGCGCGGCCACCAGTACGCACTCGTCCGGCAGCTGGTCGAGGTCCAGCCGCCTCCTGGATTTGACCTCGCTCGGCCCCACCTGGTCACGGCCGCCGTCCAGCCGCATGACCGCGTCGGGGTCGACCAGGTCCGCGCAGGCCTCCCGGATCGCGGTACGGCTCTCCCCACGCTGCTGCCACGACTGGTAGGAGCCGTACAGGGCCCAGCCGCCGAAGGCGATGCCGCCCACAGCCGCGATGCACAGGAGCAAATTGGCGACATTTCGCCATCGGCCACGATCCGGCAGTGGACCGCCGGTGGACGGCGCCATCGGCTCGAACATCCCAACCCCCATGATCTTGCAGATGCGACGACTCGGGCGACGCTACCAACCGGAAGCGCCCGGGGTACGCCCGAGCCCCCGCCCGGAAGGACCGGACGGGGGCTCGGGTGGATGCCGCGATCAGGCCAGCAGAGCCGGGATCGTCGCCTCGTGGGCCTCGCGGAGTTCGGCCAGGGGGAGGGTGAACTCGCCCTGGATCTCGATCTCCTCGCCGTCCACCACGCCGATGCGCGCGGCCGGCAGGCCCCGCGCGCCGCACATGTCGGTGAAGCGGAGCTCCTCGCTGCGCGGGACGGACACGATGGCGCGGCCCGCGGACTCGGAGAAGAGGAAGGTGAAGGCGTCCAGGCCCTCGGGGACCACCACGCGCGCGCCGTTGCCGCCCTTGAGGCAGGACTCGGTGAGCGCCTGGATCACGCCGCCGTCCGACAGGTCGTGCGCGGCGTCGATCATGCCGTCGCGCGAGGCGGAGATCAGGATCTCGCCCAGCAGCTTCTCGCGGCCCAGGTCCACCTTCGGCGGCATGCCGCCCAGGTGGTCGTGGACGACCTGCGACCAGGCCGAGCCGCCGAACTCCTCGGCCGTGTCGCCCAGCAGGTACAGCAGCTGGCCGGCCTCCGAGAACGCCATCGGCGTACGGCGGTTGACGTCGTCGATCACGCCGAGGACCGCCACGACCGGGGTCGGGTGGATGGCGACGTCACCGGTCTGGTTGTAGAGCGAGACGTTGCCGCCGGTCACCGGGGTGCCCAGCTCCAGGCAGCCGTCCGCGAGACCGCGGCAGGCCTCCGCGAACTGCCACATGACGTCCGGGTCTTCGGGGGAGCCGAAGTTCAGGCAGTCGGAGATCGCGAGCGGCTTGGCGCCGGTCGCGGCCACGTTGCGGTAGGACTCGGCCAGCGCCAGCTGCGCGCCCGTGTACGGGTCGAGCTTGGCGTAGCGGCCGTTGCCGTCGGTGGCCATGGCCACGCCGAGGTTGGACTCCTCGTCGATGCGGACCATGCCCGCGTCCTCGGGCTGCGACAGGACGGTGTTGCCCTGCACGAAGCGGTCGTACTGGTCGGTGACCCAGGACTTGGAGGCCTGGTTCGGGGAGGCGACCAGCGCCAGGACCTGCGCGCGCAGCTCCTCGGAGGTCTGCGGCCGCGGCAGCTTGCCGGCGTCGTCCGCCTGCAGCGCGTCCTGCCAGGAGGGGCGCGCGTACGGGCGGTTGTAGACCGGGCCCTCGTGGGCGACGGTGCCCGGGGGCACGTCCACGATCTGCTCGCCGTGCCAGAAGATCTCCAGGCGCTCGCCGTCGGTCACCTCACCGATGACGGTGGCGATGACGTCCCACTTCTCGCAGATCTCCATGAAGCGGTCGACGTACTGCGGCTCGACGATCGCGCACATGCGCTCCTGCGACTCGCTCATGAGGATTTCCTCGGGCGAGAGCGTCGCGTCGCGCAGCGGGACGGTGTCCAGCTCGACCCGCATGCCGCCGGAACCGGCGGAGGCGAGCTCGGAGGTCGCGCAGGAGAGCCCGGCGCCGCCGAGGTCCTGGATGCCCGCGACCAGCTTCTCCTTGAAGATCTCCAGGGTGCACTCGATGAGGAGCTTCTCCTGGAAGGGGTCGCCGACCTGGACGGCGGGGCGCTTGGTGGGCTTCGTGTCGTCGAAGGTCTCGGACGCGAGGACCGAGACGCCGCCGATGCCGTCGCCGCCGGTGCGGGCGCCGTAGAGGATGACCTTGTTGCCGGGGCCGGAGGCCTTGGCGAGGTGGATGTCCTCGTGCTTCATCACGCCGATGCAGCCGGCGTTGACGAGCGGGTTGCCCTGGTAGCACTCGTCGAAGACGACCTCACCGCCGATGTTCGGCAGGCCCAGGCAGTTGCCGTAGCCGCCGATGCCCGCGACCACGCCCGGCAGGACGCGCTTGGTGTCGGGGTGGTCGGCCGCGCCGAAGCGCAGCGGGTCGACGACCGCGACCGGGCGGGCGCCCATCGCGAGGATGTCGCGCACGATGCCGCCGATGCCGGTGGCCGCGCCCTGGTAGGGCTCGATGTACGACGGGTGGTTGTGCGACTCGACCTTGAAGGTGACCGCGTAGCCCTGGCCGACGTCGACGACGCCGGCGTTCTCGCCGATGCCGACGAGCATGGCGTCGTTCTTGGGGGCCTTCTTGCCGAACTGGGCGAGGTGGACCTTGCTGCTCTTGTACGAGCAGTGCTCGGACCACATGACCGAGTACATGGCGAGCTCGGCGCCGGTGGGCCGGCGGCCGAGGATCTCCCGGATCCGGGCGTACTCGTCCTCCTTGAGGCCGAGCTCCTTCCACGGCTGGGAGGCGTCCGGGGTCTCGGTGGCGTTCTTGACGGTGTCGAGGCTCATGCGCTGACCAGCTTCTTCAGGACCGACGTGAAGAACGGGAGGCCGTCGGTGCGGCCCGTACCGATCAGCGGCTCGACCGCGTGCTCGGGGTGGGGCATGAGGCCGACGACGTTGCCCGCGGCGTTGGTGATGCCGGCGATGTCGCGCAGCGAACCGTTCGGGTTGACGTCGACGTAGCGGAAGGCCACGCGGCCCTCGGCCTCCAGTTCGTCGAGCACGCGCTCGTCGGCGACGTACCGGCCGTCCATGTTCTTGAGCGGTACGGAGATCTCCTGGCCGGCGGTGTAGTCGCCGGTCCACGCGGTTTCCGCGTTCTCCACCCGCAGCTTCTGGTCGCGGCAGATGAAGTGGAGGTGGTTGTTGCGGAGCATCGCCCCCGGCAGCAGGTGGGCCTCGGTGAGGACCTGGAAGCCGTTGCAGATGCCGAGGACGGGCATGCCGCCCTTGGCCTGCTCGATGATGGTCTCCATCACCGGCGAGAAGCGGGAGATGGCTCCGGCGCGCAGGTAGTCCCCGTAGGAGAAGCCGCCCGCGAGGACGACCGCGTCGACCTGGTGCAGGTCCTTGTCGCGGTGCCAAAGCGAGACCGGCTCGGCCCCCGCGAGGCGGACGGCGCGCAGCGAGTCACGGTCGTCGAGCGTTCCGGGGAACGTGACGACACCGATGCGAGTGGTCACCGTCAGGCCTCGACCTTCACGGTGAAGTCTTCGATGACGGTGTTGGCGAGGAACGTTTCGGCCATCTTGTGGATGCGGTCGAGGGCGGCCTGGTCGACCGGGCCCTCCACCTCCAGTTCGAAGCGCTTCCCCTGGCGGACGTCGGCGATCCCCGCGAAGCCCAGGCGCGGCAGTGCACGCTGCACCGCCTGGCCCTGGGGGTCGAGGATCTCCGGCTTGAGCATGACGTCGACTACGACGCGTGCCACTGGCACTCCCGTGTTGTGGTTGGTGCGAAGGCGGTTCCATCAGCGTACCCGGCCAAAATTTCTACGCGGGTAGATATCCAGAGGCCGTGATCACCGGCCAGTTTCGGCTTCACCAACGCTTCGCAAAATCCCCCGGAAAAACACGTGCCCGGCATTGCGGCGGGACACGCGGAGAGAATTAACTGGGCTTCGCAATGCAATGGGAATCGGGGTACAAAGGAATCACCCGGGATTCCGGTTGAAAGATGCATTGCCCCGAAACATCCACACAGGCGACATCGCCGCACGTCAGCGGGTGGCGGCGTCGCACCGAAGGGACCGATATCCGTGGCGCAGCGCGTAGTGGTCACGCTCTCCGATGACATCGACGGCGGAGAAGCGGCGGAGACGGTCGTGTTCGCTCTGGACGGAAAGTCCTACGAGATCGACCTCAATGTGGCGAACGCAAAGAAACTGCGGAAGAGCTTGGCCCCGTTCGTGGCCGCCGGCCGCCGCCAGTCCCGCTCGGGGAAGGTGTTCAAGCACACGTCCGTCGCCCCCGACCCGGCGGTCGTCCGGGCCTGGGCCCGGTCCAACCAGTTCGAGGTACCGCCGCGCGGCCGCATCCCCAAGAAGATCTACGAGGCGTACAACGCCGCCCACTGAGAGCCGATTTGCCATCCACCCCCATGGGTCCGCTAGAGTCTGGATCACGCCGAGGGGCGAGGCCGAGAGGCCGGGCCCCGAAGGTCGTGCGGGTGTAGTTCAGTAGCAGAACATCCCTCTTCCAGGGGGAAGGCGCAGTGTGCGATCCCTGTCACCCGCTCTGTATCGCTTTCCGACCACCACGGTGGATCGGGTAGAGTGATGCACGTACTGCCCCGGCAGTGCACTGCATGCGGACGTAGCTCAGTTGGTAGAGCACCACCTTGCCAAGGTGGATGTCGCGCGTTCGAGTCGCGTCGTCCGCTCTGTATGCAGAAGGCCCCGATCATTGCGATCGGGGCCTTCTTCGTATTCCCCCGCGCATGACGGCGACCACGATCACCCTGACAAATGTCATCGCGGGTCGTGACAGCGCGCACTGCCGACCCGGCCCGGGCGCCGCGAGCCTTGAGTCATGACTGACACCGTGATCGACGCCCAGGACCTGCGGCGGGGCTACGCCGGAGGCTTCGAGGCCGTACGAGGCGTCTCCTTCTCCGTGGCGCGGGGCGAGGTCTTCGCCCTGCTCGGCACCAACGGCGCGGGCAAGACCTCCACCGTGGAACTCCTGGAGGGACTGGCCGCGCCGACCGGCGGGCGGGTCCGCGTCTTCGGGCTCGACCCGTACACCCGGCGGGCCGAGGTCCGTCCGCGCACCGGGGTCATGCTCCAGGAGGGTGGTTTCCCCTCCGACCTGTCGGTCGCCGAGACCCTGCGGATGTGGGGCGGGGTCACCACGGGCGCCCGTCCCGCGGCGGAGGTGCTGGACATGGTCGGGCTGACCGCGCGGTCCTCCGTACGGGTCAAGCAGCTGTCCGGGGGCGAGCGGCGGCGGCTCGACCTGGCGACGGCCCTGCTGGGCCGGCCCGAGGTGCTGTTCCTGGACGAGCCGACCACCGGCATGGACCCCGAAGGGCGCCGGGCCACCTGGGCGTTGGTACGGGAGCTCCGGGCGCAGGGCACCACGGTGCTGCTGACCACGCACTACCTGGAGGAGGCCGAGGAGCTCGCAGACCGGCTGGCGATCCTGCACGAGGGGGAGATCGTCCTGTCGGGCCGCCCCGACGAGGTGACGGCGACCCGGCCCTCGCGGATCCGCTTCACCCTGCCGGACGGGGTGCCCGCGGCCTCCCTGCCCCTGGCGCTGCGCGCGGCCGCCGACGGGCCGTGCGTGGAGATCCGTACCGACCGGCTCCAGGCGGACCTCACCGAACTCCTGGGCTGGGCCCGGGAATCCGGCGTGGAACTGGCCGGGCTCGACGCCCGGTCCGCCTCCCTGGAGGAGGCCTTCCTGGAGATCGCGCAGAACCGACGTGAGAAGGCGGGAACCCGATGAACATGCACACCCTGCACCTGCGCCTGCACCCCGCGAAGGCCACGGGCCTGCGCATGAACCCCCGGCGGCTCCTCGCGCTCGGCCGCAGCGAGCTCACCCTGCTCGTGCGCAACCGGGCCACGCTGACCATGGCCCTGCTGATGCCGCTGGTGATGGTCTTCATCCTGCGTTCCTCCCTGACCGGCATCGACGGGGCGGCGGCCCTCGGCGAAGCCACGCTGACCGGCGGGATCGGCCTGGTGCTGGCCCTCGTCGTGTACATGAGCCTGGTCTCGGCCTACGTGGCACGGCGCGAGGAGCTCGTGCTCAAGCGGCTCCGTACCGGCGAGGCGAACGACCTGGAGATCCTGGCCGGGACCGCGCTGCCCGCCGCCGTGCTGGCGCTCTGCCAGGTGGTCGTCCTCGCGGTGGCCGGGGCGATCGCCCTGGACGTGCGGATGCCCCGCAATCCGCTGCTGCTCGTGGCGGCCGTCCTCGGAGGCATCGTGATCCTGGCCGCGATGGCGGCGCTGACCAGCTCCTTCACCCGCACCGTGGAGAGCGCGGGCCTCACCACGCTGCCGCTGTTCCTGGTGACCGCGCTCGGCTCGGGACTGTTCGTGCCGGTGGACTCGCTGCCGGACTCCGTGGCCCGGGTGTGCGAACTGCTGCCGCTGAGCGGGGTGATGGAGCTGGTGCGGGCCGGCTGGAGCGGCGGCGCGGCCGGCGGGGACCTGCTGGGAAGCGCGGTCTCCGAGCTGGCCTGGATCATGATCACCCTGTTTGCTGTCCAGCGGTGGTTCCGCTGGGAACCGCGCCGTTAGAGCGAGTTGGGGGACCGGGACCGTGTCGAAGCTGACGGGCTGGTGGAAGAACCGCGGGAGTGCGGGGAAGGTCGAGCTGTACACGCGGTGGTCGTTCCACCTCTTCGTGCTCATCGAGATCACGTCGTTCGGAGTGGCTCCCCTGGCCTCCGCCGCCGAGAACCCCTCCGCCCTGGCTCTGCCCCTCTCGCTCTTCCTGATGCTGTGCGCCCATGCGGTGCTGTGCGGGGTGCTCTCCTCCAAGGCGCTCAGCTGGGTGGTGGGGCGGCGCGACCGCCCCACTCGGCTCGCGGTGACCACGGCCGCCCTGACGGCCGCGGCCGTCCTGGTCGTCCTCACGCTGAAGGCGACCGGGAAGATCGACGAGCCGGCGATCGCGCCGACGCTGGTGGCGGGGCTCACCTGCTTCACCGCCGGATCGCTGGTGCTGTGCATGCGGTCGGTGCGGAACATGCGCTACGTCGCCCCGGCCGCGGCGGCCGCGACGGGGGCGGCCGTACTCGCCCTGGGCATGAAGGCCGGATACGCGCTGGGGTACTCCCTCGGGGTGCTGCTGGGCTGCCTGTTCTTCAGCGCCACCTGCGGGTTCTCGGCCTGGCTGCTGCGGACGGTCTACGAGCTCGACCACGCCCGCGAGGCCCAGGCGCGGCTCGCGGTGGCCGAGGAACGCTTGCGGTTCGGGCGGGACCTGCACGACGTGATGGGCCGGAACCTGGCGGTGATCGCCCTCAAGAGCGAGCTGGCGGTGCAACTGGCCCGGCGCGAACGGCCCGAGGCGGTGGACCAGATGATCGAGGTGCAGCGGATCGCGCGGGAATCGCAGCGCGAGGTCCGGGACGTCGTACGCGGCTACCGCGAGGCGGACCTCGCCGTGGAGCTGGAGGGCGCCCGCGGGGTGCTGGCCGCTGCCGGAATGGACTGCCGGGTCGACTTCGAGGCCGGCCGCACGCTGCCCGCCGAGGTGCAGTCCGCACTCGGCTGGGTGGTGCGGGAGGCGACGACGAACGTACTGCGGCACGGGGACGCGCAGAGCTGCCTGATCCGGCTCACCGCGCCCGCGGAGGGCTCCGTGACGCTGGTGGTGGAGAACGACGGTGCGCCCGAGGTGCCCGCGGGACCCCCCGGATCGGGGCTGGCCGGGCTGCGCGAGCGGCTCGCGGCCCTGGACGGGACCCTGCGGGCGGGGCCGGTGGACGGCGGCCGGTTCCGGCTGCGCGCCGAGATCCCGGGCCCGCGCGACGAACGACTGGAGGTGCGGGCGTGAGCCCCGTACGCGTACTGCTCGCCGACGACGAGCACCTGATCCGGGGCGCGCTGGCGGCGCTGCTCTCGCTGGAATGCGACCTGATGGTCGTCGCGGAGGCGGCTTCCGGGCCCGAGGCGCTCGCCATGGCGCGGGCGCACCGGCCCGACGTGGCGGTGCTCGACCTGCAGATGCCGGGGGCGGACGGTGTGAGTGTCGCCACAACCCTGCGGACCGAACTCCCCGACTGCAAGACCATGATCGTGACCAGCCACGGCCGTCCGGGGCACCTGAAGCGGGCCCTCGCGGCGGGGGTGCGGGCCTTCACCCCGAAGACGGTTTCGGCGGAGCGGCTGGCGGAGTTGATCCGGACCGTGCACGCCGGAGGGCGTTATGTGGACCCGGAGTTGGCGGCCGACGCGATCAGCGCGGGGGACTCTCCGCTGACCGCGCGGGAGGCGGAGGTGCTGGAGTTCGCGGCGGACGGGGCGCCGATCGCGGAGATCGCGGAGCGGGCCTCGCTGTCCCAGGGGACCGTACGGAACTACCTGTCCTCGGCGGCCACGAAACTCGGCGCCGAGAACCGTCACACGGCGGTGCGTCTCGCACGCGAGCGAGGTTGGGTATAGTTGCTCTCGCGCCACGGCGCAGTGCGGACATAGCTCAGTTGGTAGAGCACCACCTTGCCAAGGTGGATGTCGCGCGTTCGAGTCGCGTTGTCCGCTCAGAACGAAGAAGGCCCCGATCATCGATCGGGGCCTTCTTCGTCGTCAGGACCAGGTCTGGCCGGTCAGGCGCTCGTACGCCTCGATGTACTTGGCGCGGGTCTGCGCGACGACCTGCGTCGGGAGGGCCGGCGGCGGCAGCTCGCTCTTCGGGTCCCAGCCGGAGGCGTCGGAGGCCAGCCAGTCGCGGACGTACTGCTTGTCGAAGGAGGGCTGCGAGCGGCCCGGCTCCCACTGGTCCGCGGGCCAGAAACGGGAGGAGTCCGGGGTCAGCACCTCGTCGCCGGCGACGAGGGTGCCGTCCTCCGGGTCGAAGCCGAACTCGAACTTGGTGTCGGCCAGGATGATCCCGCGCTCGCGGGCGATGTCCCGGGCCCGGCCGTATACGGCGAGGGTGGCCTGGCGCAGCAGCGCGGCCGTCTCGGCGCCGGCGGTGCGCGCGACCTCCTCGTACGAGACGTTCTCGTCGTGCTCGCCGACCTCGGCCTTGGCGGCCGGGGTGAAGATCGGGCCGGGCAGCTCGGAGCCGTCGACCAGCCCCTCGGGGAGCGCGAGCCCGCAGACCGTACGGGTCTGCTTGTACTCGGCGAGGCCGGAGCCGGTGAGGTAGCCGCGGGCCACGCACTCGACCGGGATCATGTTCAGGTTCTTGCAGATCAGGGTGCGGCCGGCCCAGTCGGCGGGGGCGCCGGCGGGCAGGTCGGTGGAGATGACGTGGTTCGGGACGAGGTCCGCGAGCTGGTCGAACCACCACAGGGACAGCTGGGTGAGCACGCGGCCCTTGTCCGGGATCTCGGTCGGCAGTACCCAGTCGAAGGCGGACAGGCGGTCACTGGCGACCATGACGAGACGGCCGTCCTCGTCGCGGTAGAGCTCGCGCACCTTCCCGGTGTGGAGGTGGACGAGGCCGGGCACCTGAACCGGCTCGGGCTTTTCGACGAATCCGGACACGGGGTCTCCCTGTGGTTCTGTACGAGCGCGGGACCATTCTGGCGTACCGGGACCCGCGCTCCGGCCAGGGGGTGCCGTGACCTCCCTGGTCAGTCCCTCTTGCAGATGCGGTCGAGGAGGTTGGCGGTGGCGCGCTGCACCCGCTCGTCCACGTGGCCGGGGCGGTCCAGGGCCGGGGACCAGGCGAAGGTGCCGGAGGCGAAGACCAGCGCGCCGCTGGGGGCCCGGTAGAGGGAGGTCTCCTGGTGGCGGCGGTGGCCCTCGGTGTCGAGGTACGGGGAGTGCGCGAGCAGGATCCGGTCCTGGTGCTCGGGGAGCTGGGTGCGCGGGAAGTAGCGGTCCGCCTCGCCGGCGACCAGGCCGGGCAGCTCGTCGTTCTCTCCGGCGCCGGTGGAGTCCCACAGCCAGTGCGTGGCGTTGCGCACGATCAGGGGCGCGGGCTCGGGGACCCGCCCCGCGTACTGGATGCCGAGCAACTGCTGCTCCGGGCGGTCCACTTCGCGCCAGAGGCTGGGGCGGCCGGGGCCGCGGCGTTTTCGGCACGTGAGGAGCCGGTCGTCGACCCCGGAGGGGGACGGGGCGAGTTCGACCTGCCAGTACATGGTGTTGGCGGAGAGGAAGACGAGCGAGGTGCCGTTGTCGCGGGCGCGTTCGACGGTGCGGCGCATCGGGCCCGACCAGTACTCGTCGTGGCCGGGGAAGACCAGGCCGCGGTAGCGGGTGGGATCGACGCGGCCGGCGTGCAGGTCGCGGGTGTCGGCGTAGGCGAGGTCGTAGCCGTAGCGCTCGGCCCAGCGGATGAAGTCGTAGGCGTGGCCGACGTGGAGGGGCAGGCCCGCGCCCGCGTAGGGGCGGTCGAAGGACACGGTGATGGCCGCGTCCTGCTCGCCGAGGAGGCGGCCCTCGTCGTCCCACGCGTGGTAGAGGCTGGCGCCGGTGCGGCCGTCCTCCGGGTAGAGGTTGTAGGCCTGCCAGGTGATGTCGGGGAGCAGGAGCAGCAGGTCCGCGGGGTGGTCGTCGCGGACCGTGAAGGGGATGTGGGAGCGGTAGCCGTCGGCGGTGGTCAGGACGGCCACGTACGCGCCGATGCTCCAGTAGGAGGGCACCTGGAGGCGCCAGGACAGCCACCAGTGGTGGCAGGAGACGGTCCGGTCGGCCGTCAGGGGGGCCGGCTGGACGATTCCGGAGAGCCGGGGACTGGTGGTGATCTTGGAGGCGCCGTCGCCGCCGTAGTGACCGATCCGGTAGACGTCGACCGAGAACTGCTGGGGCGGGTCCACGGTGATGTGGAAGTCGATGGCCTCGCCGGGGGCCACGGCGCCGGTGGAGGCGAAGCCCTTGATCTGACGGTGCACGTCGTCGGCGGTACGGGGGCCGCCGGCGCCGCGGGCTCGGGGGATCTGGCCGGTGCCGGCGGCCGCGGCGGCCGGGTCCACGTACCAGGGGACGACCTGGCCGGTGTCGTCGAAGTAGAGCTCGCTCCCCCGGAACCAGGGCAGGGGGCCCTGTCCGAAGGGGTCGGTCACCGCGTGCGCGAGCGCACCTGACTCCCAGCGCCGGATCTGGTCCGCACCCATGAATCGCTCCCCTCCCTCGCTCCCCCGTACGGGCATGCATCGAGCCGGTCCCAGCACATCACATAACGCACTCAGTCCGTCACCGTTCGTCGCGAATTGACGTGACCGGAACATTGGGATCCGGTTGTGCGTGCGATCCGTCATCCGATGGGGGAGGGCGTCAGACGAGGCGGACGGGCTTCTCGGGACGGACACCGAGCTCCGCGAGCCAGTCCCGCAGGGGCTCCGGGTCCCCGTCCTCGACCAGGCACAGCACGAGCGGCGCCAGGTCGGAGCGGCGGGCGCCGCCGACCAGGAGCACCGGTCCGTCCAGCCAGTCGAGGCCGGGCGCGGCGCCCGCCGAGTCCACGGCGGCGCAGCACACCATCGCCGTGACGTGATCGGCCAGCAGGTCCCGCGCGCTGCGCGGCGGCTGGAGCGGGAAGAGCGGTACGGAGTCCGCGCCCTGCGCCTTCGCGGCCGGGGGCCGCGCGGCACCGGTGGCCCGTTCCTCGCGGGCCAGGTCCCCGCTGAGCCGTCCGGCCAGCGTCTCGCCGGCCGCGCCCGCTCCGGCGGGGTCCGTGAGGTAGCCCAGCACCCGGTCCAGCGTGGGCCCGGCGAAGCCGTCCACCGTGGCGGGCGCCGGGGAGCCGGGGGCCGCGACGGCGGTGGAGCCCGCGGCTCCGGGGGAACCGGCCCGCAGACCCGCCGGGACGGTCAGGGCGTCGAGCGCGGCGTGCAGGCGGGCCGCCTCCGTGCGCCACTTGCGGTCCACGACCTCCTCCGGATACGCCGCCCAGTCCACCGGGGACCAGTCGGGTCCCGCCTCGGCCGGACCGCCGTGGAAGAGCCGCGCGGCCAGCAGGGAGGCCGCCTCGTCGACGACCCCGGGGCGCTCCAGCAGATCGCAGGCGGGGCGCTCGCCGAGCCGCGAGGTGAACCCGTCGGCCAGCCGGTCCCGCCGGGACAGTTCGGTGAGCGCGGAGACCACCCCGGCGTCGAGGTGCGCCGGCCAGCGACCCATACGCCAGGCGGGCAGCGCGACCCGGGTCAACAGCCGGTCCCAGCCCGCGTAGGCGAGGCCGACCTGCTCCTGGGCGACGATGCGCAGCCCGTAGTCCACACCCTGTGCACGCTCGGAGGCGGCCGCGGCCACCCCGCGCTCCATCTCGGCCGCGTCCACCCGGCACAGCCGCAGCAGCAGCCGGGCCGGCGCGGCGATCCAGCCGAGGCCGGGCCGATTGCCCACGTCCACCGCGGCGTCCAGCCCGCGAACGAAGCCGCGGGCGTCGGCTATGTCGGGGTGCGCGGAAGGTCCCGTGCCGGCGACGACCGGCGCGAGGACGGCCCGTAGTTCGGCGACCCGCATCCACCACAGGAAGGGCGAGCCGATCACCAGCACGGGGGCGGCGCCCGGCTCGGTCTCCGGGCCGGCAGGACCGGCTGTGCCGGCGGATGTGCGGTCGGCCGTACCGGCGGATGCGCGAGCGCGAGCGCGATCGCGGCGGTGGGCCGCGTGCGAGCGGTCCTCCAGCCAGCTGTCGCAGTCCGGGGTCAGGGCTATCGCGGAGGGCGCCGGGACGTCCATCCGGTCGGCCAGGTCCCGCACGAGCCGGTAGAGATCGGGGGCGGAGTCCTCCGAGAGCGGCACCGTGGGCGTCACGGCGGGGCTCGCCCTCAGCACCACCGCGGCGAAGGTCCCGCCGACGAGCAGCACCAGAGCGGCGACCGCACAGACGACGAGGGTCACCACGGGCCAGGGGTCACCGGCCAGCCGGCCCGTCATACGGGCGCTCACCAGCACCACCGCGAGGGCGGCGGGCAGCAGCCCGAGGGCCAGGGCCCTGCTGCGCACGCGCAGCACGGCCAGGGCTCGGGAACGCGCGGACGGCACGCCCACTTCCATGATCGAACCGGTTCCGGACACGGCCGGACCTCACCCCCTCTGCCCTGCGGCGGCGTTGCTCACTCCCCCACTGTGACACCCGCCACTGACATCGCAATGCCGGTGGGCCAAGTGCCGGAATGCTTGGCATCGCACCCTAGTTGGGGTCTGGCCGGGCGTCAGGCAGACCGGGTGAGATCACCCGATGGAATGGCTTTGGGTAAAGCTGGGTGCGTTCGAACGCGGCTGGATGCACTCGCACGCGAACGCGCCCGCGGGCCCGGGCGCAGGGTGTGCGCACCGGGCCCGCGGGTCCGTGGAGCCGCTGGTCAGCGGTGTTCAGCCGGCCTGGGCCGCCTTGGCGGCGATGTCCGTACGGTGCTGCGAGCCGTCCAGCCGGATCCGCGCGACGGCTTTATACGCCTTCTCGCGGGCCTGCGCCAGATCGGAACCGGTCGCCGTCACCGACAGGACGCGGCCGCCCGCGCTGACCACCGCGTCGCCCTCGCGGCGGGTGCCGGCGTGCAGCACGTACGCGTCGGGCCCGTCCTCGGCGGCGACCTCGTCGAGGCCCTCGATCGGGTCCCCGGTGCGGGGGCTCCCCGGGTAGTTGTGCGAGGCGATGACCACCGTGACGGCGGCGTCCTCGCGCCAGTTGAGCGGGGGCTCGGCGGCCAGGGTGCCGTTGGCGGCGTTCAGCAGCACGCTCGCGAGCGGGGTGCGCAGCCGGGCCAGCACCACCTGGGTCTCGGGGTCGCCGAAGCGGGCGTTGAACTCGATGACCCGTACGCCGCGGCCGGTGATCGCGAGACCGGCGTACAGCAGGCCGGAGAAGGGGGTGCCGCGGCGGCGGAGCTCGTCGACGGTCGGCTGGAGCACGCTCTCCATGACCTCGTCGACCAGCTTCGGGTCGGCCCAGGGCAGCGGGGAGTACGCGCCCATGCCGCCGGTGTTGGGGCCCTCGTCGCCGTCGAGCGCGCGCTTGAAGTCCTGCGCCGGCTGGAGCGGGAGCACGGTGACGCCGTCGGTGATGGCGAAGAGGGAGACCTCGGGGCCGTCGAGGTACTCCTCGATGACCACGCGGTCGCAGGCGAGGGCGTGCTCGCGGGCGGCGGCCCGGTCCTCGGTGACCACGACGCCCTTGCCGGCGGCGAGGCCGTCGTCCTTGACGACGTACGGGGCGCCGAAGGCGTCGAGGGCCGCGTCCACCTCCTCCGGGGTGGTGCACACGTAGCTGCGCGCGGTCGGGACGCCGGCG
The DNA here is from genome assembly GCF_042731135.1 of Streptomyces sp. NPDC059874. Taxonomy (NCBI): domain Bacteria; kingdom Bacillati; phylum Actinomycetota; class Actinomycetes; order Kitasatosporales; family Streptomycetaceae; genus Streptomyces; species Streptomyces sp. NPDC059874. The sequence continues at coordinate 1,204 of NZ_JBHWJY010000044.1, read as the reverse complement.
GCGGCCATCACGTCCTTGGCGAAGGCCTTGGAGCCTTCGAGCTGCGCGGCCTCTCCGGACGGGCCGAAGACGGGGATGCCGACCGCGCGGACGGCGTCGCCGACTCCGGCGACCAGCGGCGCCTCCGGGCCGACGACGACCAGGTCGGCGCCGAGCTCGGTGGACAGGCGCGCGACGGCGTCGCCGTCGAGGGGGTCGACGTCCCGCAGCTCTGCCACATCCGCGATCCCCGCGTTACCGGGGGCGCAGTACAGCGCGGAGACGTCGGGGTCGAGGGACAGAGAGCGGCACAGGGCGTGTTCGCGGGCGCCGCCGCCGATGACGAGGACCTTCACGCCATGAAGCGTAGCCCGCGCTCCGGATTCCCTTTCGTGCGGCCACCCAATGAGACGGCCCTACTCGTTCGTGTATTCCTCCACAACCGTGGCTCCGAGCTCGCGCACGATGAGGTCGTGTCCGGTCAGCGCGCTCTCGACGAGGTCCGGGTCGTCGTCCTCCGCGAAGTCGTCCTCCGGGGCGACCGGCGGGGGCGCCTGCTGCGCGGGAGGCTGCTGCGCGGGGGCGGGCTGCTGGGGCGGCTGGTACTGCTGCTGCGGGGCGGCGGCCTGTCCCTGCCCGTGCCCCTGCGCCGGGGCCTGGGGCTGGACCGGAGCGGCGGCGGGCGGCGGGTTGTAGGCGGGCGCCGGCGGGGCCGAGTAGGGGGCCTGGGGCGCGGGCTGGCCTCCGCCACCCCCGCCCACCACGGCGTCGATCTTCCAGTTGACCTGGAACTGCTCGGCCAGGACCGACTTGAGCACGTCCTCACTGCCGCTGCTCGCGAAGTTGTCGCGGGCTCCGACATTGGGGAAGCCGAGCTGGAGGGTGGTCCCGTCGAACCCGGTGACCTGGGCGTTCTGGCTGAGCAGGATCCAGGTGAAGCGGCGGCGGTTCTTGACTGCCTCCAGGACGCTCGGCCACATCGCCTGGACCTGGCCGGCTCCGGCCGCCATCCCGGGGGACGGCGGGGCCGCCTGTACGGGGGCCGCCTGCGCGGGCGCGGGGGCGGGCGCCGCGGCGGGGATGCCCTGACCGGGAGCGGCCGCGCTCGGCCAGGCCCCGGCGGCACCCTGGCCGGGAGCGGCGGCGCTGGGCCAGGCACCCGCGGCGGGGGCGCCCTGCCCGGGAGCGGCGGCGGGCTGGGCGGCGGGTTGCCCACCTCCGGGCC
>NZ_JBHWJY010000043.1:0-71026 GCF_042731135.1 Streptomyces sp. NPDC059874 | reverse complement strand
CCGAAGGGAGCGCCCTTGACAGGCCGGCCCGACACGGAAGGACTATGGGACTGACGGGAAACCCCCAAGACCTCTCTGATTCCGCCCAGGTCGGATGCCGCCACTCGAAGCCCCCGCCGCACAGAACGCCCCCGCCCCCCCCCCCCCCCCCCCCCCCCCCCGCCGCCCTCTCCCTCCCTGACCCGCCCCCTTGACGTAGTTAGTGATTGAGCACTAACTTTGACTCATGGCAAGGATGAGCGCAGAAGAGCGGCGCGAGAGCGTCATTCGTGCGGCGATGCACGAGTTCGCCCGCGGGGGTTACTACGGGACCTCCACCGAGGCGATCGCCAAGCGGGTGGGGGTTTCGCAGCCCTATCTCTTCCGGCTCTTCCCGAACAAGCTCGCCATCTTCCTCGCCGCCTCCGAGCGCTGCATGCGGGACACCCGTGAGGTCTTCGCCGCCGCCACCGAAGGGCTGAACGGCGAAGACGCCACGCGTGCCATGGCCAACGCCTACACCCGGCTCATCGCCGAGGACCCGGACAAGCTCCAGATGCAGCTCCAGATGTACGTCACCGTCGCCGCCGCCGAGGCGGTCGGCGATCACGAGCTCGGCGAGCTCGTCCGGAAGGGGTGGATGGAGCTCTGGGACACGGTTTGTGTGCCGTTCGGTGGGGACGCGAAGGAGACGACGACCTTCATGGCGTACGGGATGTTGATCAACACCCTCGCGGCCATGGGGTTCCCGCCCGAGCATCGGGTTTGGGAAGGGCTGTATCCCGAGGCCCACGTCAAGGGTCGCCTGGAGAAGTGAGGGCGGGCTGCCTGCCCTGGCGCGCCCGGCGCCCGGCGCCCGCCGCTCGGCGCCCAGTTCACCCATGGGCGCGAAAGTTAGTCATCAATAACTAACAAACTGCACACCGCAGGGGGAATCGTGAACACACAAGACATGGACTCGGACACCAAGCTCCGCGGGCCCGCCGTCTGGGCCCTCGTCATCACCGGCGTCGCCAGCTTCATGGCCGCTCTCGACAACCTCGTCGTCACCACTGCCCTCCCCGCCATCCGCGCGGACCTCGGCGGCAGGTTGGAGGACCTGGAGTGGACGGTGAACGCCTACACGCTCACCTTCGCCGTGCTCCTCATGTTCGGCGCCGCCCTCGGTGACCGGTTCGGGCGGCGGAGGCTGTTCATCGCGGGGCTCGCGGTCTTCACCGGCGCTTCCGCGGCGGCTGCCCTCTCGCCCGGGATCGACGCACTCATCGCCGCCCGCGCCGTCCAGGGTGTCGGCGCCGCGATCATGATGCCGCTCACGCTCACCCTGCTCACCGCCGCCGTCCCGGCCGCCCGCCGCGGCATGGCCCTCGGCATCTACGGCGCCGTCACCGGCCTCGCCGTCGCCAGTGGTCCCCTCATCGGCGGCAGCCTCACCGAGCACATCTCCTGGCAGTGGATCTTCTGGCTGAACGTCCCGATCGGCCTCGCCCTGATTCCGCTCGCCCGGCTGCGCCTCGCCGAGTCCACTGCCCCGAACTCCCGCCTCGACGTCCCCGGCACCCTGCTCATCAGCGGCGGCCTCTTCGGCATTGTCTACGGCCTCGTGAACGCCAACTCCGAGGGTTGGACCAGCACACCTGTCCTCGCCGGGCTGATCGTCGGCGCCGCCCTCATCGGCGGGTTCGTCCACCACGGCTTCAACAACGCCAACCCCATGCTCCCCATGCGGCTCTTCCGCAACCGCGGGTTCCTCGGGATCAACGCGGCCAGCCTGCTGATGTTCCTGGGGATGTTCGGCTCGATCTTCCTGCTCGCCCAGTTCCTTCAAGGTGTCGCCGGCTACTCGCCCACCGAGGCCGGACTGCGCATGCTCCCCTGGACCGGCATGCCGATGATCGTCGCGCCGATCTCGGGCATACTCTCCGACCGGATCGGCGGCCGCCCGGTCGTCGCCGCCGGGCTCGCGCTCCAGGCCCTCGGGCTCGGCTGGTTCGCGATGATCCTGAGCGCGGACGTCTCGTACGCCGCCCAGCTCCCCGCGCTGATCATCAGTGGCATCGGTATGGGGATGTACTTCGCCCCCGCCTCGAACGTCCTGATGTCCACCGTGGCCCCGGCCGACCAGGGCAAGGCTTCCGGCACCAACAACGCCCTCCGCGAGGTTGGCGGGGCCCTCGGTGTCGCCGTCCTGGCCTCCGTCTTCTCCGCCCAGGGCGGCTATGAGTCCCCGCAGGCCTTCACCGACGGCACGATCCCCGCACTGTGGATAGGCGCCGGCGCGGTCGCCGTCTCCGCCGCCCTGGCCCTGCTGCTTCCGCGCAAGGCGAAGCCCGCCCGGGTCCTTGCCGCTGCTGAGGTCCCGGACAGGATCCCTGCGGCAATGTAGTAGTCGCAATGCAAGTTGGACCCTTACGATCAGCCGACCTGAACTAAGGAGTGCTCGCCATGCCCGACATCCCCTGGTTGACCCCCACCCCGCCGGCCGCCCCCGACGCCGAGGTCTACGTCATGGCCTCCCGCTTCGAGACCGCCACCCTCATCGGCGCCCTCAAGTTCTTCCTCAAGTCGCCCGGCATCATCGGCCAGATCCGCAAGGCCCCCGGCGCCCACGGCGCCGCCCTGCGGGCGCGGGTCCCGCGCCGGACCTTCCTCACCCTCTCCGCCTGGGAGGACAGGGACGCGCTCTACCGGTTCGCCCGCAGCGAGCCCCACCGCACCAGTTCCCGCGCGGCCAGCGCGTACATGAAGGAATCGGCCTTCACCTTCTGGACCGCACGGGCCTCCGAGCTGCCGATCAGCTGGGAGGAGGCCGAGCGCCGCCTCGCCGAGCAGCAGTCCGAGCAGAGGTCCGAGCAGAGGTCCGAGCAGAAGTCCGAGCAGTGAGATCTGTTCGATCACCGAGCCGCGGTCCGTGGCCCCGCAGGGATGCGAGGGGCGCGGACCGTACTCTTGTCCACGTGCAGGAACTCCACGACGCCCCCCTCGCCCCGCTGACCACCTTCCGCCTCGGCGGCCCCGCCCGTCGCCTGGTCACCGCGACCACCGACGCCGAGGTGGTCGCCGCCGTCCGCGCCGCGGACGAGAGCGGCACCCCGCTCCTGGTCATCGGCGGCGGCAGCAACCTGGTCATCGGCGACGGCGGCTTCGACGGCACCGCCCTGCGCATCGCGACCACCGGCTTCACCCTCGACGGCACCACCCTGGAGCTCGCCGCTGGCGAGAACTGGAGCGATGCCGTCGCCCGCACCGTCGAGGCCGGCCTCGCCGGCATCGAATGCCTCGCCGGAATCCCCGGATCCGCCGGCGCGACGCCGATCCAGAACGTCGGGGCGTACGGCCAAGAGGTCTGCGACACCATCACCGAGGTCGTCGCCTACGACCGCACCAGCGGCGAAACGGTCACGCTGGCCGCCGCCGAGTGCGCGTTCTCGTACCGCAACAGCCTCTTCAAGCACCAGCCCGAGCGGTACGTCGTCCTGCGCGTGCGCTTCGCCCTGGAGGACGCCGGCGGGCTCTCCGCGCCGATCAAGTACCCCGAGACCGCCCGCGCCCTCGGCGTCGAGGCCGGCGACCGCGTCCCCGCCGCCACCGCGCGCGAGACCGTACTGCGCCTGCGCGCCGGCAAGGGCATGGTCCTCGACCCCGCCGACCACGACACCTGGTCGGCCGGCTCCTTCTTCCACAACCCGATCCTCACCGACGAGGCCTACGCCGCCTTCCTCGCCCGCGTCCAGGACCGCCTCGGCGTCGACACGGCCCCGCCCGCCTACCCCGCGGGCGACGGACGTACGAAGACCAGCGCGGCCTGGCTGATCGACAAGGCCGGGTTCACCAAGGGCTACGGCACCGGCCCCGCGCGCATCTCCACCAAGCACACCCTCGCCCTCACCAACCGCGGCGAGGCCACCACCGAGGACCTCCTCGCCCTGGCCCGCGAGGTCGTCGCGGGCGTCCACGCGGCCTTCGGCGTCACCCTGGTCAACGAACCGGTGACGGTCGGCGTCAGCATCTGAGGAGCGCCGGCCGCCCATGCTCTGTCCCCTGCACGGCGCCGGTACGGACCCCACCCGCCTCGTGGGTCGCACGCTCAGCCGAGTCGTCGCGTCCTGGCACATCAGCGACGGCGAGCGCTCCGAGGCCCCCCTGGACGTCTGGCTGATCGACAGCGTCGGCGACTCCATCCGGATCACCACCGGCTCCGACCAGTGCCTGATCGTGGAGTCCGCCCCGCCGCACGAGCCCTACGACATGGGGGAGTGGGGCCGCATCGAGGTCGGTGAGGACCTCGGCGACCACCCCTTCCTGCGCCACCTCGGCGAGACCGTCGCCTCGGTCGCCGAGTTCGCGCTGCCCGAGCAGGGCCGCACCCACCTGGAGATCGGCTTCCCGGGCGGGGGCCGGGTGCGTGCCGACTGCTACGAGGGGGACCTGCGCCTCACCCGGTGATCAGGACGTCAGCCAGTGGTCGATCCCGGTCAGCAGCTTGGCCTGTACGTCCTCGGGCGCGGCCGAACCGCGCACCGACTGGCGGGCCAGCTCGGCGAGCTCCGCGTCCGTGAAGCCGTGGTGGCGGCGGGCGATCTCGTACTGCGCCGCGAGCCGGGACCCGAAGAGCAGCGGGTCGTCGGCGCCGAGGGCCATGGGGACCCCGGCCTCGAAGAGGGTGCGCAGCGGGACGTCTTCGGGGCGCTCGTAGACCCCGAGGGCCACGTTGGAAGCCGGGCAGACCTCGCAGGTGATCTGCCGGTCGGCGAGCCGCTTGAGCAGGCGGGGGTCCTCGGCGGCCCGTACGCCGTGCCCGATGCGGGCGGCGTGCAGATCGTCGAGGCAGTCCCGGACGGAGGACGGCCCGGTGAGCTCGCCGCCGTGCGGGGCGGCGAGCAGGCCGCCCTCGCGGGCGATGGCGAAGGCCCGGTCGAAGTCGCGGGCCATGCCGCGGCGCTCGTCGTTGGAGAGCCCGAAGCCGACGACGCCGCGGTCGGCGTAGCGGACGGCGAGGCGGGCGAGGGTGCGGGCGTCGAGGGGGTGCTTCATGCGGTTGGCGGCGATGAGGACCCGCATGCCGAGGCCGGTCTCCCGGGAGGCGCCGTCCACCGCGTCGAGGATGATCTCGACGGCCGGGATCATCCCGCCGAGGAGGGGCGCGTAGGACGTGGGATCGACCTGGATCTCCAGCCAGCCGCTGCCGTCCCGTACGTCCTCCTCCGCGGCCTCGCGGACGAGGCGGCGGATGTCGTCCGGCTCGCGGAGGCACGAGCGGGCGGCGTCGTAGAGCCGCTGGAACCGGAACCAGCCGCGCTCGTCGGTGGCGCGGAGTTTCGGCGGCTCGCCGGCGGTGAGGGCCTCCGGGAGCCGGACGCCGTACTTGTCGGCCAGCTCCAGGAGGGTCGATGGGCGCATCGAGCCGGTGAAGTGCAGGTGGAGGTGGGCCTTTGGCAGAAGCGTGAGATCGCGTGCGTGCTCCATTTGTTGATCCTGCCGTACGCACGCGCTGAGCGGGAGGCGGTTTTACCTATTGGGGGCTTGCCCGAACGTGCGCGCGGGGGGTGGGGCGGGGGTGGAGGCCGCTGCGCGGGGCCTCCCGGGCGCCGCCCGACCCCGCGCCTCAATCGCCGGCGGGGCTGGATGTGGCGGAGGGGCTGGTTTTGGCCGGTGCGGCCTGCAAGCGCCGGCTCCACCTTGGCAGGGCAATCTCAGCCCCGCCGGCGTTTGAGGCGCGGGTCCGGGCAGAGCCCGGGAAGCCCCGCGCAGCGGCTGGCTCACGGCGCCCCGGACATGCCTGAGCGGCGCCGCCCCGGAAGGGGAGACGCCGCTCAGGGTCGGGGTGCGGGCCCCGCTAGGCCTAGGCCTTGGCCTCCGACAGGAGCTTCTGGACGCGGGAGACGCCCTCCACCAGGTCCTCGTCGCCCAGGGCGTACGAGAGGCGGAGGTAGCCCGGGGTGCCGAAGGCCTCGCCCGGGACGACCGCGACCTCGACCTCGTCGAGGATCAGGGCCGCGAGCTCGACGGAGGTCTGCGGGCGCTTGCCGCGGATCTCCTTGCCGAGGAGGTTCTTGACCGAGGGGTACACGTAGAACGCGCCCTCGGGGGTCGGGCAGATGACGCCTTCGATCTCGTTCAGCATCCGCACGATCGTCTGGCGGCGGCGGTCGAAGGCGGTGCGCATCTCGTGGACGGCGTCCAGGTTGCCGGAGACGGCGGCCAGCGCCGCGACCTGGGCCACGTTGGAGACGTTGGAGGTGGCGTGCGACTGCAGGTTGGTCGCGGCCTTCACGACGTCGCGGGGGCCGATGATCCAGCCCACGCGCCAGCCGGTCATCGCGTACGTCTTGGCGACGCCGTTGACGACGATGCACTTGTCGGCCAGCTCGGGGACGATCGCCGGCAGGGAGACGAACTTCGCGTCGCCGTAGACCAGGTGCTCGTAGATCTCGTCGGTCAGGACCCACAGGCCGTGCTCGACGGCCCAGCGGCCGATCGCCTCGGCGTCGGCCTCGGTGTAGACGGCGCCCGTCGGGTTGGACGGGGAGACGAAGAGGACGACCTTCGTGCGGTCGGTGCGGGCCGCTTCGAGCTGCTCGACGGAGACGCGGTAGCCGGTGGTCTCGTCGGCGACGACCTCGACCGGGACACCGCCGGCGAGACGGATGGACTCCGGGTAGGTGGTCCAGTACGGAGCCGGGACGATGACCTCGTCACCCGGGTCGAGGATGGCCGCGAAGGCCTCGTAGATCGCCTGCTTGCCACCGTTGGTCACCAGGACCTGCGACGCGTCGACCTCGTAGCCGGAGTCGCGCAGCGTCTTGGCGGCGATCGCGGCCTTGAGCTCGGGCAGGCCGCCGGCCGGCGTGTAGCGGTGGTACTTCGGGTTGCGGCAGGCCTCGACCGCCGCCTCGACGATGTAGTCCGGCGTCGGGAAGTCGGGCTCGCCCGCACCGAAGCCGATCACCGGGCGCCCGGCGGCCTTGAGGGCCTTGGCCTTGGCGTCGACGGCGAGGGTGGCGGACTCGGAAATGGCGCCGATACGGACGGAGACGCGGCGCTCGGAGGAAGGCGTTGCAGAGGTCATGCGGGCAATCGTCCCAGACGGCAAAGAAGCGCCGCACACCGTTTCAGTCAACGGACTGGTGCATGTCAGGTCGGGTGCTGTTCGACGTCAGGGCCCGGTTCACGTACACTCACCTGTCGTTGGACCTCGCCGACCGCTGCAAAGCGTGAGCACTCCGTGCACTCGCTCGGATGCGGTAGGTTGGGGGACGCAAAGGGTCGTAGCTCAATTGGTAGAGCACTGGTCTCCAAAACCAGCGGTTGGGGGTTCGAGTCCCTCCGGCCCTGCTCCACACTCCTTCTCGGATGTGTGTGCGCAGGTACGTACTTCGATGCAACGCCGTGCGGCGCAACCGGGCGCGGTACGGCCACGACCCGGATTCAGGTGAGAGACGTGACGGACGCCCTGGGCTCCATCGACATGCCTGACGCCGAGGACGAGACGCGCGAGAAGAAGACGCGCAAGGGCGGCAAGCGCGGCAAGAAGGGCCTCATCGGCCGGCTCGCGCTGTTCTACCGCCAGATCGTCGCGGAACTCCGCAAGGTTGTTTGGCCCACTCGCAACCAGCTCACGACGTACACCACCGTGGTGATTGTCTTCGTGGTCATCATGATCGGTCTGGTGACCGTGATTGACTATGGGTTCCAGGAAGCCATCAAGTTCGTCTTCGGCTGATCCCCGCGGAGGGCGGCGCCTTGATGGGTGCCGCCCGTTTTCGCATGTTCCACCACCTTTTGTATCCAGGAAGAAGCAGCCACCGTGTCTGACCCGAACCTGAACGCGAGCCACGACTCCGTCGAGTCCGTCGAGGACGCGCTCGACATCGTCGAGGCGGCGGACGCTGTGGACCCTGACGAGGCCGAACGCGCCGACGCCAAGGCGGGTGTCGCCGCCGAAGAGGCCGCGATGCACGTCGAGTCCGATGAGGACGAGGGCGACGTCGAGGCCGAGGTCGAGGACGACGCCGAGGTCGAGCCGGCTGCTGACGACGCCGAGGAAGAGGGCGACGTCGAGGCCGAGGTCGAGGACGCGGCTGAGGAGGCCGCCGAGGTCGAGCCCGCCGAGCCCGTCGACCCCATCCAGGCCCTGCGCGACGAGCTGCGCCTGCTCCCCGGCGAGTGGTACGTCATCCACACCTACGCGGGCTACGAGAAGCGCGTGAAGGCCAACCTGGAGCAGCGCGCCGTCTCGCTGAACGTCGAGGAGTTCATCTACCAGGCCGAGGTGCCCGAGGAAGAGATCGTCCAGATCAAGAACGGCGAGCGCAAGAACGTCCGGCAGAACAAGCTGCCCGGTTACGTTCTCGTCCGCATGGATCTGACGAACGAGTCCTGGGGCGTCGTCCGCAACACGCCTGGCGTCACCGGCTTCGTCGGCAACGCGTACGACCCGTACCCGCTGACCCTGGACGAGATCGTCAAGATGCTCGCTCCGGAGGCCAAGGAGAAGGCCGACAAGGCCGCCGCCGAGGCCGCCGGTCTGCCGGCTCCCGCCGTCAAGCGCACCATCGAGGTCCTGGACTTCGAGGTCGGCGACTCGGTCACCGTCACCGACGGTCCCTTCGCGACGCTGCAGGCGACGATCAACGAGATCAACCCGGACTCGAAGAAGGTCAAGGGCCTCGTCGAGATCTTCGGTCGCGAGACCCCGGTCGAGCTCAGCTTCGACCAGATCCAGAAGAACTGATCTTCTCGATCCAACAGCTTCCGGACAGGTCAGATCGCCTCTCGAAGGGCGGTCTGACCTGCTCGGTTTTTAGCCCCGCACCGATACCCGTTATCGTGGTGCGGTATGCCTCCATCCGGATGACCGGATCGGCGGCTGAAAACTCTCACTAGGACCCGGAGAGAGCAATGCCTCCCAAGAAGAAGAAGGTCACGGGGCTTATCAAGCTCCAGATCAAGGCCGGTGCGGCCAACCCGGCTCCGCCGGTCGGCCCCGCGCTCGGTCAGCACGGCGTCAACATCATGGAGTTCTGCAAGGCCTACAACGCCGCGACCGAGTCGCAGCGTGGCATGGTCGTGCCGGTGGAGATCACGGTCTACGAGGACCGCTCCTTCACCTTCATCACCAAGACTCCGCCGGCCGCGCGCCTCATCCTGAAGCACGCGGGCGTGGAGAAGGGCTCCGGCGAGCCCCACAAGACCAAGGTCGCCAAGCTCACGGCCGCCCAGGTCAAGGAGATCGCCGAGCTGAAGATGCCCGACCTGAACGCCAACGACATCGACGCCGCCGTGAAGATCATTTCCGGCACCGCGCGCTCGATGGGCATCACCGTCGAAGGCTGATCCAGCCCCCCTCCAGTACCACCAGTGGTAGGACCAAGCGCTGGTCCGCACCACGACTCCACGCCTGAAGAAACAACACAGGAGCAGAAGTGAAGCGCAGCAAGACTCTCCGCGCTGCGGACGCCAAGGTCGACCGGGAGAAGCTGTACGCCCCGCTCGAGGCCGTCCGTCTCGCCAAGGAGACCTCCACGACCAAGTTCGACGGCACCGTCGAGGTCGCCTTCCGCCTGGGTGTCGACCCGCGCAAGGCCGACCAGATGGTCCGCGGCACCGTGAACCTCCCGCACGGCACCGGCAAGACCGCCCGGGTCCTGGTCTTCGCGACCGGTGACCGTGCTGCGGCCGCGGAAGCCGCCGGCGCCGACATTGTCGGCGACGACGAGCTCATCAACGAGATCGCCAAGGGCAACCGCCTCAACGAGTTCGACGCCGTTGTGGCCACCCCGGACCTCATGGGCAAGGTCGGCCGCCTCGGCCGCGTGCTCGGTCCCCGTGGCCTCATGCCGAACCCGAAGACCGGCACCGTCACGATGGACGTCGCGAAGGCTGTCACCGAGATCAAGGGTGGCAAGATCGAGTTCCGCGTCGACAAGCACTCGAACCTGCACTTCATCATCGGCAAGGTCTCCTTCTCCGATGACAAGCTGGTCGAGAACTACGGCGCGGCCCTGGACGAGATCCTTCGTCTGAAGCCGTCCGCCGCGAAGGGCCGTTACATCAAGAAGGCCGCCCTGAGCACCACCATGGGCCCCGGCATCCAGCTGGACCCGAACCGCACCCGGAACCTCCTCGTCGAGGAAGACCCGGCCGCGGTCTGATTCGGCCGGGCCTGACCGGCCCGCCGAGTGGCTGAACGGGCCCCTCGCCCCCCTTCACCGGGGTGGCGGGGGGCCCGTTTTCCGTGTTGCCGGCCACATGCGAGCTGACACGGGCTTATGGATGAGCGATCCGACGGCGGTGGAACGTATGGTCGACCGAGCAAACGATCGATCAAGGGGTGGGGACCTCCATGTCCATGTCCGTGTACCGGAAGAAGACCGCCGGCGCCGCGCTGGCCGCCGTACTGCTCGTGGGCGGTGCCACGGCGTGTGAGAGCGGGAAGAAGGACGACGCCGGCAAGACGGCCGGCGCGGCCTCCGCGCAGCCGAGCTCGCCCGCGGCCGGTGGCAACGCCACCGAGGCCCTCGCGGCGGCCTACAAGAAGACCTCCGCCGCGAAGTCGGCCAAGGTGCGCATGACGATGTCGACGCCCGCGACCCTCGGCGGGGGCGGCACGATCGAGATGACGGGCGTCCAGGGCTGGGACCCGAACGTCATGGACATCACCATGAAGGGCGCTCTCACCCCCGGCCAGGGCGCCGATTCCATGCGCATGATCATGTCGAACAACGTCATGTTCGTGGAGATGCCGGCCGACTCTCCGGCAGCCGCGGGCATGGAGGGCAAGCGCTGGATGAAGCTCGACCTGAACGCCGCCGCCGCGGCCTCGGGCGACGCCGAGGCGATGAAGAAGCTCAGCGGCATGAGCGGCATGGAGCAGAGCCAGGACCCGGCCAAGCAGCTCGCCCTGCTGCTCGCCTCGCCGAACGTGAAGAGCGTCGGCGCCGAGAAGGTCGAGGGCGTGGACACCACGCACTACAAGGGCACGCTGACCTTCGACGAGATGCTCGCGGCCAACCAGAACGCCAAGGAGCTGACCGAGGCCGACCGGGCCAAGCTCACCGAGGCCATGAAGAAGGCCGGCATCAAGGGCTACGACATGGACGTGTGGGTCGACAAGGACGGCTACCCGGCCCAGATGAAGGTCGGCATCGGCACGCCCGAGGGGACCATGACGGTCGACGCCCACTACTCGGACTACGGCTCGGCGGCCACCGTCCAGGCCCCGCCGGAGAACGAGACGCTCGACCTCTTCGCCATGCTCCAGGAACTGGGCAAGGCCGGGGCCGGCGCCGGGGCTTGACCGGCCCGCGCGCCCTTCAGCAGTAGAAAGACAGATCCACCATGGGGGAGAACCAGATGCACACGCACGCCCTGACCAGGGCCGGTGTCGCCGCGGCGGGGGCCGCACTGCTCGTGGCCGGCCTCACGGCCTGCGGCGGGGGAGACAAGGCCGGGGAGAAGACGGACGGCAAGGCCGCTCCCAAGGGGCAGCAGCCCGCGGAAGTGGTGAAGGCGTCGTACCTGAAGACGACGGCCGCGAAGTTCGCCAAGTTCGACATGACCATCACCGACGGCAGCGGCAAGGCCGATCAGCTCACCGGCACGAAGGGCTGGTACCCGGCCAGTACCGGCATCGACGCCAAGGGCGCGGGCACCGGTAACCAGATCATGCTGGGCGACGACATCTACACCCACATGGACAAGCCCCTGCAGGGCAAGTCCTGGATGAAGATGAACCTGAACAAGGACGGGAAGCCCCGCGCCCGGTTCAACGACGACCCGGCCGAGTACCTCGCGCTGCTCCTGGGACAACAGAAGGTGACGCTGGTCGGCGCCGAGCAGACCGACGGCGTCGAGGCCCAGCACTACAAGAGCAGCCTCACCAACGCGGACCTGCTCGCGGCGGACGACTCCACCAAGGTGATGGAGGAGGCGAACCGCACGTACCTCCACGAGGCGCTCAAGGAGTACACCGGCATCGACGTGGACCTGTGGATCGGCAAGGACGGCTACCCCGTCCGCGTCGAGACGGTGCGGGTGACCAAGGACGGCACGACGAAGGTCTCGGCGAAGTTCTCCGACTTCGGCACGGCCGCCCCCGTCACCGCGCCGCCCACGGACCAGGTGGTCGACTTCGACACGGTGATGAAGGGCGTCGACGACACGCTCAAGGAGGCCGACGCGGACCTGAAGGAGGCCGACAAGACGCTGCGGGACGCCGGACTGGGCGGGCTGGGCGGCTCCTGAGGTCGGCTCCCGAGGCCGGGTCCTGAGGCGATTTGCCTCGACTGGACCCCTTCACGTACGCTTCCACAGAAGCCAAAGACCGCTGGTCGTTGCCGTGCCTGCAAGGGTGTGGTGGCCGAAGGATCCGTTGACTACTACGGACGACCCGCGCAGGTGACTGTGGAAAGTTCCCGGACACGCTCCTCAAAGGGCGCAGCCGGTTGAGCTACGCCCTGGCGCCTACGCCGGGGCGTTTTTGTTTGTCAGCCCCTTCTGAGCGGTCCTCATCACCCGGAAGGAGGCGAACGCACCATGCCGACGCCCAACAAGGCTGCATCGGTAGCCGAGCTCACGGACGCGTTCCAGAGCTCGAACGCCGCCGTGCTGACCGAGTACCGGGGTCTCACCGTCGCGCAGCTCAAGACGCTGCGTCGCTCCCTTGGTGAGAACGCCCAGTACGCCGTGGTGAAGAACACGCTGACCAAGATTGCGGCCAACCAGGCCGGGATCACCGCGCTGGACGAGCACTTTGCTGGTCCGACCGCGGTCGCCTTCATCACCGGTGACCCGGTGGAGTCGGCGAAGGCCCTGCGTGACTTCGCCAAGGAGAACCCGAACCTCATCATCAAGGCCGGTGTCCTTGACGGTAAGGCTCTCTCCGCCGACGACATCAAGAAGCTTGCGGACCTCGAGTCCCGCGAGGTTCTGCTCAGCAAGCTGGCCGGCGCGTTCAAGGGCAAGCAGTCTCAGGCTGCCTCGCTCTTCCAGGCGCTGCCGTCGAAGTTCGTCCGCACTGCGGAAGCGCTTCGCGTCAAGCTCGCCGAGCAGGGCGGTGCCGAGTAATTCGGCTCGCGCATTGATCCACGCCGCCTAGTGCGTGGGTCGTAGCGGGCCGTTACGCCCGCCTCTCTAGACATCCGGCACCTGCCGAATTAGTGGAAGGATCGCCCATCATGGCGAAGCTCTCTCAGGACGACCTCCTCGCCCAGTTCGAGGAGATGACCCTCATCGAGCTCTCCGAGTTCGTGAAGGCCTTCGAGGAGAAGTTCGACGTCACCGCCGCCGCGGCCGTCGCCGTTGCCGGTCCCGCCGCCGGTGGCCCCGCCGCCGAGGTTGCCGAGGAGAAGGACGAGTTCGACGTCATCCTCTCCGGCGCCGGTGACAAGAAGATCCAGGTCATCAAGGTCGTGCGTGAGCTGACCTCCCTGGGCCTCAAGGAGGCCAAGGACCTCGTGGACGGCGCCCCGAAGCCCGTTCTCGAGAAGGTCAACAAGGAGGCCGCTGACAAGGCCGCCGAGGCCCTCAAGGGTGCCGGCGCCTCCGTCGAGGTCAAGTAACACCTCTGGGGCCCCTCTGAGGCCCCAACCAAGGGCGATCACCCGTAAGGGTGGTCGCCCTTTGGCGTATCCGGAGTGCCTGACTTGCCCCTGTCTCGTTGGGGAGTAGGGTGATCATCGTTGCCCCGCAGCAGGGTCCGAGGATGATCCGCACGGAGCAGGGGGCCTTGACGAACGGGACCAGGCGCGCAATTCTCAGTCCCGTCGGCAGCACGACCACCTCGATCCGAGATCCGAGGCATGGATCGGCTACGAAGAGGGCAGTACTGATACGCGCTCTGTGTACGAGGGACGCGACGCTACGACATGGGGAAGGCCTGTTGCCGGTTTCCGGAAACCTGGTCTGGACATCAGTGAGCCGAGTGGCTACACTGACCCTTTGCGCTGCCTGTTAGCTGTCCCCTGCCCGTCGCCAGGGACATGCCCACGCTGAAGCACACTTGGTTGAACCGTCCTGACCTGGCCTTTTAGCCGGATCAGGGGGTTGGTCTTATGTGTCGGCTGGGACCGGTACGCGCGTAGTGAGTCCGAGCCCTCGGAAGGACCCCCTCTTGGCCGCCTCGCGCAACGCCTCGACCAATACGAACACCGGTGCCAGCACTGCCCCGCTGCGCATCTCCTTTGCAAAGATCAAGGAGCCGCTCGAGGTTCCGAACCTCCTGGCGCTGCAGACCGAGAGCTTTGACTGGCTTCTCGGCAATGCCGCCTGGAAGTCTCGCGTCGAGTCGGCGCTTGAGAGTGGACAGGACGTCCCCACCAAGTCCGGTCTGGAAGAGATCTTCGAGGAGATCTCGCCGATCGAGGACTTCTCCGGGTCGATGTCGCTGACCTTCCGCGACCACCGTTTCGAGCCGGCGAAGAACTCTGTCGACGAGTGCAAGGAGCGCGACTTCACGTACGCGGCTCCGCTGTTCGTCACTGCCGAGTTCACGAACAACGAGACCGGAGAGATCAAGTCTCAGACGGTCTTCATGGGCGACTTCCCGCTCATGACCAACAAGGGCACCTTCGTCATCAACGGCACCGAGCGTGTCGTCGTGTCGCAGCTTGTCCGTTCCCCCGGTGTCTACTTCGACTCCTCCATCGACAAGACGTCCGACAAGGACATCTTCTCCGCCAAGATCATCCCGTCCCGGGGTGCCTGGCTGGAGATGGAGATCGACAAGCGCGACATGGTCGGTGTCCGCATCGACCGCAAGCGCAAGCAGTCCGTCACCGTCCTCCTGAAGGCTCTCGGCTGGACCACCGAGCAGATCCTCGAGGAGTTCGGCGAGTACGAGTCCATGCGCGCCACCCTGGAGAAGGACCACACCCAGGGCCAGGACGACGCGCTGCTCGACATCTACCGCAAGCTGCGCCCGGGCGAGCCGCCGACCCGTGAGGCCGCTCAGACGCTGCTCGAGAACCTCTACTTCAACCCGAAGCGCTACGACCTCGCGAAGGTCGGCCGCTACAAGGTGAACAAGAAGCTCGGCGCCGACGAGCCGCTCGACGCCGGTGTGCTCACCACCGACGACGTCATCGCGACGATCAAGTACCTGGTCAAGCTGCACGCCGGCGAGACCGAGACGACCGGCGAGTCCGGCCGTTCGATCGTGGTCGAGACCGATGACATCGACCACTTCGGCAACCGTCGTCTGCGCAACGTCGGCGAGCTCATCCAGAACCAGGTCCGCACGGGTCTGGCTCGTATGGAGCGCGTCGTGCGTGAGCGCATGACGACCCAGGACGTCGAGGCGATCACGCCGCAGACCCTGATCAACATCCGGCCGGTCGTCGCCTCCATCAAGGAGTTCTTCGGCACCAGCCAGCTGTCGCAGTTCATGGACCAGAACAACCCGCTGTCGGGTCTGACGCACAAGCGTCGTCTCTCGGCTCTGGGTCCCGGTGGTCTGTCCCGTGAGCGGGCCGGCTTCGAGGTCCGTGACGTTCACCCGTCGCACTACGGCCGCATGTGCCCGATCGAGACCCCTGAAGGCCCGAACATCGGTCTGATCGGCTCGCTCGCGTCCTACGGTCGCGTCAACGCGTTCGGTTTCGTCGAGACCCCGTACCGCAAGGTCGTCGACGGTGTCGTCACCGACGAGGTCGACTACCTGACCGCCGACGAGGAAGACCGCTTCGTCATCGCCCAGGCGAACGCCGCCCTGAACGATGAGATGCGCTTCACCGAGAACCGCGTCCTGGTTCGCCGTCGTGGTGGCGAGATCGACTACATCGCCGGCGACGACGTCGACTACATGGACGTCTCCCCGCGCCAGATGGTGTCCGTCGCGACCGCGATGATCCCCTTCCTGGAGCACGACGACGCCAACCGTGCCCTCATGGGCGCGAACATGATGCGCCAGGCCGTTCCGCTCATCAAGGCGGAGGCCCCGCTCGTCGGCACCGGCATGGAGTACCGCTGTGCGGTCGACGCCGGTGACTCGATCCGTGCGGAGAAGGACGGTGTCGTCCAGGAGGTCTCGGCCGACTACATCACCGTCGCCAACGACGACGGCACGTACACCACGTACCGCGTCGCCAAGTTCTCCCGCTCGAACCAGGGCACCTCGGTCAACCAGAAGGTCATCGTCAACGAGGGTGACCGGATCATCGAGTCCCAGGTCCTCGCCGACGGTCCCGCGACCGAAGAGGGCGAAATGGCCCTCGGCAAGAACCTGCTCGTCGCGTTCATGCCGTGGGAAGGTCACAACTACGAGGACGCGATCATCCTGTCGCAGCGCCTCGTGCAGGACGACGTCCTCTCCTCGATCCACATCGAGGAGCACGAGGTCGACGCCCGTGACACCAAGCTCGGCCCCGAGGAGATCACCCGGGACATCCCGAACGTCTCCGAGGAGGTCCTCGCGGACCTCGACGAGCGCGGCATCATCCGCATCGGTGCGGACGTCGTCGCCGGCGACATCCTGGTCGGCAAGGTCACGCCCAAGGGTGAGACCGAGCTGACCCCGGAGGAGCGCCTGCTCCGCGCGATCTTCGGTGAGAAGGCCCGCGAGGTGCGTGACACCTCGCTCAAGGTTCCTCACGGTGAGATCGGCAAGGTCATCGGTGTCCGCGTCTTCGACCGCGAGGAGGGCGACGAGCTTCCCCCGGGCGTGAACCAGCTGGTCCGCGTCTACGTCGCCCAGAAGCGCAAGATCACCGACGGTGACAAGCTCGCCGGCCGCCACGGCAACAAGGGTGTCATCTCCAAGATCCTTCCGATCGAGGACATGCCCTTCCTTGAGGACGGCACGCCGGTCGACATCATCCTGAACCCGCTGGGTGTCCCGTCCCGAATGAACCCGGGACAGGTCCTGGAGATCCACCTCGGCTGGCTCGCCAGCCGCGGCTGGGACGTCTCCGGTCTGGCGGACGAGTGGGCGCAGCGCCTCCAGGCGATCGGCGCCGACCAGGTCGCTCCCGGTACCAACGTCGCCACCCCCGTCTTCGACGGTGCGCGTGAGGACGAGCTGGCCGGCCTGCTGCAGCACACCATCCCGAACCGCGACGGCGAGCGCATGGTGCTCCCGACCGGTAAGGCGCGCCTGTTCGACGGCCGCTCCGGCGAGCCGTTCCCGGACCCGATCTCGGTCGGGTACATGTACATCCTCAAGCTCCACCACCTGGTCGACGACAAGCTCCACGCTCGGTCGACCGGTCCGTACTCGATGATCACGCAGCAGCCGCTGGGTGGTAAGGCGCAGTTCGGTGGCCAGCGCTTCGGTGAGATGGAGGTGTGGGCGCTCGAGGCTTATGGCGCCGCTTACGCCCTCCAGGAGCTGCTGACCATCAAGTCCGACGACGTCACCGGTCGCGTGAAGGTCTACGAGGCCATCGTCAAGGGCGAGAACATCCCCGAGCCGGGCATTCCCGAGTCCTTCAAGGTGCTCATCAAGGAAATGCAGTCGCTCTGCCTCAACGTGGAGGTGCTGTCCTCGGACGGCATGTCCATCGAGATGCGCGACACCGACGAGGACGTCTTCCGCGCGGCGGAGGAGCTCGGTATCGACCTGTCCCGGCGCGAGCCGAGCAGCGTCGAAGAGGTCTGACGGGCCTGACGGGGGGCTCGCTCAAGAGCCCCCCGTCATCCCCGGGACCGTTCAGACCATGATTGAGACTCGACCCCGAAAGAGGGATTGACGCACAGTGCTCGACGTCAACTTCTTCGACGAGCTGCGGATCGGCCTTGCCACCGCGGACGACATCCGAACCTGGTCGCACGGCGAGGTCAAGAAGCCGGAGACCATCAACTACCGCACCCTCAAGCCCGAGAAGGACGGACTCTTCTGCGAGAAGATCTTCGGTCCTACCCGGGACTGGGAGTGCTACTGCGGCAAGTACAAGCGTGTCCGCTTCAAGGGCATCATCTGTGAGCGTTGTGGCGTCGAAGTCACGCGCGCCAAGGTGCGCCGTGAGCGGATGGGCCACATCGAGCTCGCCGCTCCCGTCACCCACATCTGGTACTTCAAGGGCGTCCCGTCGCGCCTGGGCTACCTGCTGGACCTCGCGCCGAAGGACCTCGAGAAGGTCATCTACTTCGCCGCGTACATGATCACGTTCGTCGACGACGAGCGTCGCACCCGCGACCTCCCGTCGCTTGAGGCGCACGTCTCCGTCGAGCGTCAGCAGATCGAGAACCGCCGTGACGCGGACCTCGAAGGCCGTGCCAAGAAGCTCGAGAGCGACCTGGCCGAGCTCGAGGCCGAGGGCGCGAAGGCCGACGTACGCCGCAAGGTGCGCGAAGGTGCCGAGCGCGAGATGAAGCAGCTCCGTGACCGCGCCCAGCGCGAGATCGACCGCCTCGACGAGGTGTGGGCCCGCTTCAAGAACCTCAAGGTCCAGGACCTGGAGGGCGACGAGCTCCTGTACCGCGAGCTGCGTGACCGCTTCGGCACGTACTTCGACGGCTGCATGGGCGCCGCCGCGCTGCAGAAGCGCCTGGAGTCCTTCGACCTCGAGGAGGAGGCCGAGCGCCTCCGCGAGATCATCCGTACCGGCAAGGGCCAGAAGAAGACCCGTGCGCTCAAGCGCCTCAAGGTCGTCTCCGCGTTCCTGCAGACCAGCAACAAGCCCAAGGGCATGGTTCTGGACTGCGTGCCGGTCATCCCGCCGGACCTGCGTCCGATGGTGCAGCTGGACGGTGGCCGCTTCGCGACCTCCGACCTGAACGACCTGTACCGCCGCGTGATCAACCGCAACAACCGTCTGAAGCGTCTCCTCGACCTCGGTGCCCCCGAGATCATCGTGAACAACGAGAAGCGCATGCTTCAGGAGGCCGTGGACGCCCTCTTCGACAACGGTCGTCGTGGTCGTCCGGTGACCGGTCCCGGCAACCGTCCCCTGAAGTCCCTCAGCGACATGCTGAAGGGCAAGCAGGGTCGATTCCGTCAGAACCTTCTCGGCAAGCGCGTGGACTACTCCGCGCGTTCCGTGATCGTCGTCGGTCCCCAGCTGAAGCTGCACCAGTGCGGTCTGCCCAAGGCCATGGCGCTGGAGCTCTTCAAGCCGTTCGTGATGAAGCGCCTGGTCGACCTGAACCACGCGCAGAACATCAAGTCGGCGAAGCGCATGGTCGAGCGCGGCCGCACGGTCGTGTACGACGTGCTCGAAGAGGTCATCGCCGAGCACCCGGTTCTCCTGAACCGTGCGCCCACGCTGCACCGCCTCGGCATCCAGGCCTTCGAGCCCCAGCTGGTCGAAGGCAAGGCCATCCAGATCCACCCGCTCGTCTGCACCGCGTTCAACGCGGACTTCGACGGTGACCAGATGGCCGTGCACCTGCCGCTCTCCGCGGAGGCGCAGGCCGAGGCCCGCATCCTGATGCTGTCCTCGAACAACATCCTCAAGCCGGCCGACGGCCGTCCGGTCACGATGCCGACCCAGGACATGGTCCTCGGTCTGTTCTTCCTGACCACCGACGGTGAGCTCCGTGACACCAAGGGCGAGGGCCGCGCGTTCGGCTCCACGGCCGAGGCGACCATGGCGTTCGACAACGGCGAGCTGGCGCTCCAGTCGTCCGTCGACATCCGCTTCCCGGTGGGCACCATCCCGCCGCGTGGCTGGGTGCCGCCGGTCGCCGAGGAGGGCGAGCAGGAGTTCCAGCCGGGCGACAGCTTCCGTCTGAAGACCACCCTGGGCCGCGCGCTCTTCAACGAGCTGCTGCCCGAGGACTACCCGTTCGTCGACTACTCGGTGGGCAAGAAGCAGCTCTCCGAGATCGTCAACGACCTGGCGGAGCGCTACCCCAAGGTCATCGTGGCGGCGACGCTCGACAACCTGAAGGCGGCCGGCTTCCACTGGGCGACCCGTTCGGGCGTCACCGTGGCCATCTCCGACGTCGTCGTGCCCGAGGCCAAGAAGGCCATCGTCAAGGGCTACGAGGAGCAGGACGAGAAGGTCCAGAAGCAGTACGAGCGCGGTCTGATCACCAAGGACGAGCGCACGCAGGAGCTCATCGCGATCTGGACCAAGGCGACCAACGAGGTTGCCGAGGCGATGAACGCGAACTTCCCCAAGACGAACCCCATCTTCATGATGGTTGACTCGGGTGCCCGAGGAAACATGATGCAGATGCGACAGATCGCCGGTATGCGTGGTCTGGTGTCGAACGCGAAGAACGAGACCATCCCGCGTCCGATCAAGGCGTCCTTCCGTGAGGGCCTCAC
This sequence comes from Streptomyces sp. NPDC059874, assembly GCF_042731135.1. NCBI lineage: Bacteria > Bacillati > Actinomycetota > Actinomycetes > Kitasatosporales > Streptomycetaceae > Streptomyces > Streptomyces sp. NPDC059874. The sequence goes on along the minus strand of NZ_JBHWJY010000043.1, from coordinate 50,835 downwards.
CGTTCTGGAGTACTTCATCTCCACGCACGGTGCCCGTAAGGGTCTGGCGGACACCGCCCTGCGTACCGCCGACTCGGGTTACCTGACCCGTCGTCTGGTGGACGTCTCGCAGGACGTGATCATCCGCGAGGAGGACTGTGGCACCGAGCGCGGTCTGAAGCTGAAGATCGCCGTTCGCGGCGAGGACGGCGTGCTGCGCAAGGCCGACGACGTCGAGACCTCGATCTACGCCCGCATGCTGGCCGAGGACGTCGTCATCGACGGCAAGGTCATCGCGCCGGCCAACGTCGACCTCGGTGACGTGCTCATCGACGCCCTGGTCGCCAACGGCGTCGAGGAGGTCAAGACCCGCTCGGTCCTGACCTGTGAGTCCGCGGTCGGCACCTGTGCCTTCTGCTACGGACGCTCGCTCGCCACCGGCAAGCTGGTCGACATCGGTGAGGCGGTCGGCATCATCGCCGCCCAGTCCATCGGTGAGCCCGGTACCCAGCTGACGATGCGTACCTTCCACACCGGTGGTGTGGCCGGTGACGACATCACGCAGGGTCTGCCGCGTGTCGTCGAGCTCTTCGAGGCCCGTACCCCGAAGGGTGTCGCCCCGATCTCCGAGGCCGCCGGCCGCGTGCGGATCGAGGAGACCGAGAAGACGAAGAAGATCGTCATCACGCCCGACGACGGCAGCGACGAGACGGCGTTCCCGATCTCGAAGCGCGCCAAGGTCATCGTGCACGAGGGCGACCACGTCGAGGTGGGCCAGAAGCTCACCATGGGTGCCACCAACCCGCACGACGTGCTGCGCATCCTCGGTCAGCGTGCCGTCCAGGTCCACCTGGTCGGCGAAGTCCAGAAGGTCTACAACTCGCAGGGCGTGTCGATCCACGACAAGCACATCGAGATCATCATCCGGCAGATGCTGCGCCGCGTGACGATCATCGAGTCCGGCGACGCGGAGCTCCTGCCGGGCGAGCTGGTCGAGCGGTCGAAGTTCGAGACCGAGAACCGTCGTGTGGTCACCGAGGGCGGTCACCCCGCCTCCGGCCGTCCGCAGCTGATGGGTATCACCAAGGCCTCGCTCGCGACCGAGTCGTGGCTGTCGGCGGCGTCCTTCCAGGAGACGACCAGGGTTCTGACGGACGCGGCGATCAACGCCAAGTCCGACTCCCTGATCGGCCTCAAGGAGAACGTCATCATCGGTAAGCTCATCCCGGCCGGTACGGGCCTCGCCCGCTACCGCAACATCCGGGTCGAGCCCACCGAGGAGGCGAAGGCCGCGATGTACTCGGCCGTCGGCTACGACGACATCGACTACTCGCCCTTCGGCACCGGCTCCGGCCAGGCTGTCCCGCTGGAGGACTACGACTACGGCCCGTACAACGGCTAACAGCTCGTATGAAGAAACCCCCCGTCGCTCCGAGAGGAGCGGCGGGGGGTTTCTTCGTTTCCCGTCCGGTGCGCGCGCGGGTCAGGCGCGGCGGCGGCGGGTGGCGATCGTGACGGAGAGCAGGGTGAGGAGGGCGAGGGCCGCGCCCGTCAGGCCCGGGTTGAGGCCCTTCGGGGTGAAGGTGCAGGAGACCTTGTCGGTGCCCGCGGGGAGGTCCAGGGAGACCAGGCCGTGGAAGTCGCGGATCGGGGCCGAGCACTGCCAGCCGGGGACGTTCGTCATCGCCAGGACGGCGGTGCCGCGGGCGCCCTGGGGGAGGGTGGCCTCGATGGTGTGGCCGCCGACCTTCACCTCGGTGGCGCCCGTGGTGGCCAGGTGGGACACGGTCCGGTCGAGGGCCGCGCGGTTCAGGCAGCCCAGGGGGTGGGCACCGGCGGTGGCGTCCTTGGTGTTGGTGTTCACCGTGACGTCGAGCCTGCCCGAGGCGGGGACCGGGCCGAGGGGGGTGACTCCGGTCATCCGGTCTTCCAGGGGCTTCGCGGTGCCGTCGGTGGTGAGGGTGCCGTGGAGGGCGGGGGAGTACCAGAAGGCCTCGGAGCCGGGGGTGCAGCGGGCGGCGTACGTCTGCTCGGTGGCGGTGCCGCCGCGGGTGACCTCGGGGACCTCGTAGACGGCGGCGCCGAGGACGTTCTCCTGGTGGGCGTAGACGCTGTCGGCCGGATTGGGGGAGGTGTAGGGGGCGGCGCGGACCGTCACCAGCGGGGGAGCGGGGAAGGTGGAGGCCGTCCAGGAGTTCGGGGCGGTGCCGGGGCGGACGCGGGCGCCGATGGAGAAGATCGCGTCGAGCACCGGGTTGTCGGCGCCGAAGAAGGTCCGGCCGTCGTTCTTGTAGCCGTAGCCGAGGGGTTCGAGGGCCTGGTACGTGCTCGCGGGCAGGTAGCTGCTGTAGTACTGCGGGCCTTCCGCCTGGAGCGCGAGGGCGTCGTTGTACGAGGTCTGCGGCGCGCCCGAGTCGGTGCGGTGGGCGGGCCAGCCGTCCACGCGCCGGACGGCCTCGAAGTGGTTGGTGATCGACTGGTTCGAGGTGGGCGCCGGCTTCGCCCAGCGCTCGCGGGCGCGACGGGCGTCCGCGTTGGCGGCGGCCGCCGTGGACTCGGCGAAGACCACGCCGACCATCAGGACGGCGGCGACGGGGATCAGGTGGCGGCGCTTGTCGCCGAGGGCGAGGAGGACCAGGGCCAGGAGGGAGACCGCGCCCCCGCCCAGGACGGCGGGCCAGGTCGCGCCGCCGAAGTCGTTCGTGTGGCGCAGGACGAAGGTGGCCAGGACGAGGAGCGCGGCGGCCAGGGCCAGGTGGAGCGGGCGCGGCCGGTTGGCCAGGGCCAGCCAGGCGACGATCACCACCATGCCGCTGAAGACGAAGGCCTCGCGGTACGGATTGCCGTTCGGGACGGCCAGGCCGTGCCAGGCGTACTGGGTGGGCGGGAACTGGAACGACACGGCCACCAGGAGGATCGCGGCCGCCCAGACCAGGCGGGTCTTCTTCGCGATGCGCGTGTTGAGGAGGAAGGAGCCGGCCAGGATCAGGCCGAGCGAGGCGATGTACAGGCGGGGGCGGCCGCCCCAGAGGTGGGTCGCCGGGAGCATGCCCGACAGGAAGATCTCGATCCGGACCGGGTCGAAGGCGCCGGCCTTGGTGGGCTGCGCCGAGCCGCTGGAGAGGAAGGAGGGGAGGAGGAGCGGGAGGGTGAGGAGGATGCCGGTCGCCGCGGCGGTCGCCGCGCGCCACAGGGCGCGCAGTCGCTGGGCGCCCGTCGTGTCGCGGGTGATCAGGCGGATGGCCAGCAGCACGCAGGCGGCCATCGTCGCCATCATCGCGGTGTAGAAGTTCCCGAACCAGGCGAGCGCGACGAGCAGGGCCACGCCCGGCCAGCGGCGCTCCTCCAGGCACCACTCGACGGCGATGCCGAGCATGGGCAGCGCCACCAGGCCCCACAGCCACATCGGGATGTACGAGGCGTCGCTGAGCGCCCAGCCGCACAGGCCGTACGTGGCTCCGAGCACGCCCCGCTGCCACCACGGGCCGGGGTGCAGTCTGCCCAGGTAGACCGTCATCAGGGCGGCGGCGGTGCCCATCGTGATCGGGGTGATCGCGAAGACGGCCAGGTCGACGTGGGCGCGGGGGACGAGGACGGTCAGCCAGGAGAAGGGGTTGCCGAGGTACGTGTGGTAGTCGGACAGGAACTGCTGGCCGAAGCCGCCGCGCCAGGTGAAGAGCACGTCGCCGGCGGCCTGCCCGTGGACCAGGTCCCACAGCGCCCGGTGGAAGGGCACGTACTGGTTGGCCTGGTCGTTGATGGCCCGGCCGGTGTTGCCGAAGGGGAAGGAGCCGCGCGCCACCCAGGCCGTGCAGAACGCGGCCGAGGTGATGAGGAAGGCGAGCAGCGGCCCGTAGAGCCGGGCGGGGCGGCGGGGGACCTTCCGGTCCGGGCCGGAGGGAGGAGCTTCGACTGTGGTCGACTCCGTTGCCACGGTCCCCAATGTCCTGCTCCCTGCTGCTCGGCGTGCGCGAAGACAAGGTGCCATGTTAGGTCGCCGGGCCGGAGCGGCCCGCAGGGCGGCCCGCCGCGCGGTCCGGCCCCCACGGCCGTTCCGTGCGCGTCCGGCCCCGCAGCACGGCCTGGACGGCCGGCAGGGCCGTCACCCGGGCGAGTGCGCCGGCCGCGGAGGCGTCGACGACGGCGGGCGGGAGGACGGCGAGGTGGCGGCCGGGTGGAACTGGCTCGTGCGGCCGCCTTGCGCCCGGTGTGTTTTCGTGCTGGGCATTTGTTTTGACCTACCTCTGTGAGGTAGGTACGCTCTGACCTTGTGCCTGGGGTGTGCCCTGGGCTCCCGCGTGTGCTTGAGACCCCGCGGTGAGCCGAGAAGACCACACCGCGATCCGCGCCCTCTTTCACCTCGGTGAAGGCGTGCAGGATCCGACACACCCGACCGCGTGGGTCGGCAAAGTTCCAGGTTAGCTTCACTACACGGCACACAGAAACCGGAGAAGTAGTGCCTACGATCCAGCAGCTGGTCCGTAAGGGCCGGCAGGACAAGGTCGAGAAGACAAAGACCCCCGCGCTTGAGGCTTCGCCCCAGCGTCGCGGCGTCTGCACGCGTGTGTTCACGACCACCCCGAAGAAGCCGAACTCGGCGCTGCGTAAGGTCGCGCGTGTGCGTCTGACCTCTGGCATCGAGGTCACCGCTTACATTCCGGGTGAGGGACACAACCTGCAGGAGCACTCGATCGTGCTCGTGCGTGGTGGCCGTGTGAAGGACCTGCCGGGTGTTCGTTACAAGATCATCCGCGGTGCGCTTGACACCCAGGCTGTCAAGAACCGCAAGCAGGCCCGCAGCCGCTACGGCGCCAAGAAGGAGAAGTAAGAATGCCTCGTAAGGGCCCCGCCCCGAAGCGCCCGGTCATCATCGACCCGGTCTACGCATCTCCTCTGGTGACCTCGCTCATCAACAAGATCCTCCTGAACGGCAAGCGCTCCACCGCCGAGCGCATCGTTTACGGCGCCATGGAAGGCCTCCGCGAGAAGACCGGCAACGACCCGGTCATCACGCTGAAGCGCGCGCTGGAGAACGTCAAGCCGTCCCTCGAGGTCAAGTCCCGCCGTGTCGGTGGCGCGACCTACCAGGTTCCCGTCGAGGTCAAGCCGGGTCGTCAGTCGACCCTGGCCCTCCGCTGGCTCGTGGGTTACTCCCGCGCCCGTCGTGAGAAGACCATGACCGAGCGCCTGATGAACGAGCTGCTCGACGCCTCCAACGGTCTTGGCGCTGCCGTCAAGAAGCGCGAGGACACGCACAAGATGGCCGAGTCCAACAAGGCCTTCGCGCACTACCGCTGGTAGTCCCACCCCACATCGAGACCGAGAGAAGACCGAAGCCTTATGGCTACCACTTCGCTTGACCTGGCCAAGGTCCGCAACATCGGGATCATGGCCCACATCGACGCGGGCAAGACGACCACCACCGAGCGCATCCTGTTCTACACCGGTGTGTCGTACAAGATCGGTGAGGTCCACGACGGCGCTGCCACGATGGACTGGATGGAGCAGGAGCAGGAGCGTGGTATCACCATCACGTCTGCCGCGACCACCTGCCACTGGCCGCTCGAAGATGTTGACCACACCATCAACATCATCGACACCCCGGGTCACGTCGACTTCACCGTCGAGGTGGAGCGTTCGCTCCGCGTCCTCGACGGCGCCGTCACCGTCTTCGACGGTGTGGCCGGCGTCGAGCCGCAGTCCGAGACCGTTTGGCGTCAGGCGGACCGCTACGGCGTGCCGCGCATTTGCTTCGTCAACAAGCTCGACCGCACCGGCGCCGAGTTCCACCGCTGCGTCGACATGATCAAGGACCGCCTCGGTGCGGTTCCGATCGTCATGCAGCTCCCCATCGGTGCCGAGGCCGACTTCCAGGGTGTCGTCGACCTCGTCACGATGAAGGCGTTCGTCTGGTCCGCCGAGGCGACCAAGGGCGAGATGTACGACATCGTCGACATCCCGGCCACGCACACCGAGGCTGCTGAAGAGTGGCGCGGCAAGCTGGTCGAGACCGTCGCCGAGAACGACGACGAGATCATGGAGCTGTTCCTGGAGGGCAACGAGCCCACCGTCGAGCAGCTGCACGCCGCCGTCCGTCGCATCATCCTCGGCTCCGGCAAGGGCAAGGGCGAGCCCACGATCACCGCGGTGTTCTGTGGCACGGCGTTCAAGAACAAGGGCGTTCAGCCCCTGCTCGACGCCGTCGTCCGCTACCTGCCGTCGCCGCTGGACATCGAGGCCATCGAGGGCCACGACGTCCGCGACGCCGAGGTCGTCGTGAAGCGCAAGCCTTCCGACGAGGAGCCGCTCGCGGCGCTGGCGTTCAAGATCATGAGCGACCCGCACCTCGGCAAGCTCACCTTCGTCCGGGTTTACTCGGGCCGCCTGGAGGCCGGCACTGCGGTGCTGAACTCCGTCAAGGGCAAGAAGGAGCGCATCGGCAAGATCTACCGCATGCACGCCAACAAGCGTGAAGAGATCGACGCGGTGGGCGCCGGTGACATCGTCGCCGTCATGGGCCTGAAGCAGACCACCACCGGTGAGACGCTGTGTGACGACAAGAGCCCGGTCATCCTGGAGTCCATGGACTTCCCGGCCCCGGTCATCCAGGTCGCCATCGAGCCCAAGTCCAAGGGTGACCAGGAGAAGCTGGGTGTCGCCATCCAGCGTCTCGCGGAGGAGGACCCCTCCTTCCACGTTCACTCGGACGAGGAGACGGGCCAGACCATCCTCGGCGGTATGGGCGAGCTGCACCTCGAGGTGCTGGTCGACCGTATGAAGCGCGAGTTCAAGGTCGAGGCCAACGTCGGCAAGCCGCAGGTCGCGTACCGCGAGACGATCCGCAAGGCCGTCGAGCGTCACGACTACACGCACAAGAAGCAGACCGGTGGTACCGGTCAGTTCGCCAAGGTGCAGATCGCGATCGAGCCCATCACCGAGACCGACGGTCCGGCGTACGAGTTCGTGAACAAGGTCACCGGTGGACGCGTCCCGAAGGAGTACATCCCTTCGGTCGACGCCGGTGCGCAGGAGGCCATGCAGTTCGGCATCCTGGCCGGCTACGAGATGACGGGCGTTCGCGTCACGCTTCTCGACGGTGGCTACCACGAGGTCGACTCCTCGGAGCTCGCCTTCAAGATCGCCGGTTCGCAGGCCTTCAAGGAGGCCGCGCGCAAGGCTTCTCCCGTGCTCCTCGAGCCGATGATGGCCGTAGAGGTCACCACGCCCGAGGACTACATGGGTGACGTCATCGGTGACATCAACTCCCGCCGTGGCCAGATCCAGGCCATGGAGGAGCGTCACGGTGCTCGCGTCGTGAAGGGCCTCGTGCCCCTTTCGGAGATGTTCGGCTACGTCGGAGACCTCCGCAGCAAGACCTCGGGTCGCGCCAGCTACTCGATGCAGTTCGACTCCTACGCCGAGGTTCCCCGGAACGTCGCTGAGGAGATCATCGCGAAGGCCAAGGGCGAGTAACTCTTCCGAGTACACGCTTTAGGCTTGTCACCGGAGCCTCTGGGGCAACAGGAGTAACCCTCCGTTGCCCCGGGGGACCGGCTTTCCAGCAAAGATCACCTGGCGCCGATGAGTAAGGCGTACAGAACCACTCTCCAGGAGGACCCCGTGGCGAAGGCGAAGTTCGAGCGGACTAAGCCGCACGTCAACATCGGCACCATCGGTCACATTGACCACGGTAAGACGACCCTCACGGCCGCCATTACCAAGGTGCTGCACGACGCGTACCCGGACCTGAACGAGGCCTCGGCCTTCGACCAGATCGACAAGGCTCCTGAGGAGCGCCAGCGCGGTATCACCATCTCGATCGCGCACGTCGAGTACCAGACCGAGGCGCGTCACTACGCCCACGTCGACTGCCCGGGTCACGCCGACTACATCAAGAACATGATCACCGGTGCCGCGCAGATGGACGGCGCGATCCTCGTGGTCGCCGCCACCGACGGCCCGATGCCGCAGACCAAGGAGCACGTGCTCCTGGCCCGCCAGGTCGGCGTCCCCTACATCGTCGTCGCCCTGAACAAGGCCGACATGGTGGACGACGAGGAGATCCTGGAGCTCGTCGAGCTCGAGGTCCGTGAGCTCCTCTCCGAGTACGAGTTCCCGGGCGACGACCTGCCGGTCGTCCGCGTCTCCGCGCTGAAGGCGCTCGAGGGCGACAAGGAGTGGGGCGAGAAGCTCCTCGGCCTCATGTCCGCCGTCGACGAGGCCATCCCGACCCCGCCGCGTGACACCGAGAAGCCGTTCCTCATGCCCGTCGAGGACGTCTTCACGATCACCGGTCGCGGTACCGTCGTCACCGGCCGTATCGAGCGTGGTGTCCTGAAGGTCAACGAGACCGTCGACATCATCGGTATCAAGGAGACCAAGACCACCACCACGGTCACCGGTATCGAGATGTTCCGCAAGCTCCTCGACGAGGGCCAGGCCGGTGAGAACGTCGGTCTGCTCCTCCGTGGCATCAAGCGCGAGGACGTCGAGCGCGGCCAGGTCATCATCAAGCCCGGTTCGGTCACCCCGCACACCGAGTTCGAGGCCCAGGCCTACATCCTGTCGAAGGACGAGGGTGGCCGTCACACCCCCTTCTTCAACAACTACCGTCCGCAGTTCTACTTCCGTACCACGGACGTCACGGGTGTCGTCACCCTGCCGGCCGGCACGGAGATGGTCATGCCGGGCGACAACACCGAGATGACGGTCGCGCTGATCCAGCCGGTCGCCATGGAGGAGGGCCTGAAGTTCGCCATCCGTGAGGGTGGTCGTACCGTGGGCGCCGGCCAGGTCACCAAGATCACGAAGTAATTCGTGTTCTGACCTGGTAGCTCGCTTGAGCGAACCAAGTTGCACTGAAGGGCCCCGGCCCATCGCTTCGGCGGTGGGTCGGGGCCCTTCGGCGTACGGGGGCGGTCCCTCATTCGGGTGCGCTGCGGATGCCTCCCGGGGCGCGGCGCGCGAGGCTGCGGTGAAGGGCAGACTTCACCGCACAGACGAGGACCGAGTCATGTTCGAACACGGAGGCGCCCAGCTCCGGCGCACCGGCGTCATCATCGGGGCGGCGCTCCTGCTCACGGCGACGGCCACGGCCTGCTCGGCCGGCAAGACCACCGTGGGCACACTCGCCTTCCGCGCCCACGACTCCCCGATCGAGGTCACGTACTCGAACACTCCCGTCCAGGGCTGCCACAAGATCCGGCTCCCGCACGGCGCGGCCCACGTGGAGAACCACACCCTGGTCGACGTGGTCCTGTACCGGACGCCGAACTGCCAGAAGACGGAAAGGGCCGAGGGGATCTACGTCCCGACGACCACCTCGAACGTGACGGCCCCCGGCAGCCTGCCGTGGCGCAGCTTCTCCGTCGTCCACTGACGGGAAGAGGGCCGCACCCCGTACGCACGGGTTGCGGCCCTCTTCCCGTATGCTGGCGGGTCGGCTCACGCGGAGCGAATCGGCCGGCGGAACCTCATCGGGCGTCCTCCTCGGCGAGCAACTGCAGCAGGTAGTCGCCGTAGCCGCTCTTCCTCAGCGGTTCGGCCAGCTCGCGCAGTCGCGCGGAGTCGATCAGGCCCGCCCGCCAGGCGGCCTCCTCGACGCAGCCGATCTTGAAGCCCTGGCGCTCCTCGATCACGCGCACGAACTCCGAGGCCTGGACCATCGAGACGAAGGTGCCGGTGTCGAGCCAGGCCGTACCCCGGTCGAGGACGGTCACGTTCAGTTCGCCGGCCTGGAGGTAGGCGTCGTTGACGGCGGTGATCTCCAGTTCGCCGCGGGCGCTGGGCTTCAGGCCGCGGGCGATCTCGACGACGCGGTTGTCGTAGAAGTACAGGCCCGGCACCGCGTAGCGGGACTTCGGCTTGACCGGCTTCTCCTCGATGGAGACGGCCTGGCCCTTCGCGTCGAACTCGACGACGCCGTACGCCGTCGGATCCGCCACCGGGTACGCGAACACCCGGCCGCCCTTGGCGCCGGTGTGCTGCGCGAGGCGGGTGCCGAGGCCGCTGCCGTGGAAGATGTTGTCGCCGAGGATCAGCGCGACGGACTCGTCGCCGATGAAGTCGGCGCCGAGGACGAACGCCTGGGCGATGCCCTCGGGGCGCTCCTGGACGGCGTACTCCAGCCGCAGGCCGAGCTGCGAACCGTCGCCGAGCAGCCGCTCGAACTGGTCGCGGTCGTCCGGGGTGGTGATGATCAGGATCTCGCTGATCCCGGCCATCACCAGGGTGGAGAGGGGGTAGTAGATCATCGGCTTGTCGAAGACGGGCAACAGCTGCTTCGAGACTGCCCGGGTCAGCGGCCAGAGTCGTGATCCGGTGCCACCGGCCAGGAGGATTCCGCGCATGGAGCAGGCCTAAGGGAGAGGGGTGTGGGGGAGTCGGGCTCGTGACACGCCGTTCCGGGGGCCGCGAGACTCCTCTAGACTCCTCGTATTATGCGCATCCTCGTGACCGGCGGCGCCGGCTTCATCGGATCAGGATTCGTCCGCAACCGGCTCGACAAGGAAGTCGCGACGGCCACCGGCCACCCCGGGCACACCGTCGCCGAGGCCGACGTCGAGGCGCCCCCGGCTGTGCGGGGATGACGGCGAACCCCGGCGCAGGGCGCTGGCTCGTCACGGGAGCCGCCGGAATGCTCGGCTGGGACGTCCTGACCGTGCTCGGCGATGCCGGGATCGAGGCCGTCGGCCTCGGCCATTCCGATCTCGACATCACCGACCCGGCCGCCGTGAGGGCAGCCGTCGAGGGTGTAGCGGTCGTGGTGAACTGCGCCGCCTGGACCGATGTGGACGGCGCCGAGACCGCCGAGGAAGCCGCCACCGCCGTCAACGGCACCGGCGTACGCCTCCTCGCGGAGGCCTGCGCCGCCGCCGGAGCGCGCCTGCTGCACATCTCCACCGACTACGTGTTGCCCGGCGACGCCTCGCAGCCGTACGACGAGGACGCCGCGACCGGCCCGGTCAACGCCTACGGGCGCAGCAAGCTGATCGGTGAGCAGGCCGTCGCCGAGCTGCTGCCGAAGGACGGCTACGTGGTCCGCACCGCCTGGATGTACGGCGAGCACGGCCCGAACTTCGTCGCCACCATGCTGAAGCTCGCCGCCCAGCGCGACACCCTCGACGTGGTCGACGACCAGCACGGGCAGCCCACCTGGTCCTACGTCCTGGCGGGCCGGCTGGTCGAGCTCGGCCTGGCCGCCCTGGAGGGCCGCGCCCCCGGCGGGATCTACCACGGCACCGCGAGCGGCCGGACCACCTGGATGGGGCTGGCGCGCGAGGCGTACCGGCTCAGCGGGCTCGATCCCGAGCGGATCCGGCCGACCACGTCGGAGGCGTTCGTCCGCCCCGCGGTCCGTCCGGCGTTCAGTGTCCTTGGTCACGACCGCTGGGCGGAGGCCGGGCTGGAGCCGCTGTCGGACTGGCGGGAGCAGCTCGCCGAGGCGCTCGCCCGACCGTCCTTCGCCGACCTGCTGCGATCGCCTTCCCAGGGCTGAGTCGGCGCGGGCCGGTCACCTTCATCCGAACGTCATCGGGTCGTGCCGGGACCGCGTTCCGGGGGGCTCTGGTGGCGTTATCAAGTGCCATATGCTTGTCCAACAATCGTTGGCCCCTTCGCGCGAAAGGCGCCGCCCGCAGTGCAACTCTCCGTCTTGACCTCGATCACGGGTCTACTGGTGTTGGGGTACATCCTCGAACTGCTGCGCCGTCAGCAACTGCGGGAGAAGTACGCCGCCATATGGCTCGCCATCGGACTGGTGGTCGCGCCGCTCGGGTTCGTGCCCGATCTGCTGGACCCGGTCGCCAGGAGCCTCGGCATCGCGTCGGGCGTCAGCCTCGTGCTGTTCGTCGGCTTCGTGCTGGTCCTGTTGGTCAGTCTGCACCTGAGCTGGGAGACCAGCCGGTTGGAGGCGGAGACCCGCACCCTCGCGGAGGACGTCGCGCTGATCCGCGCGCATCTCGTCCAGCAGGGCGGTTACCCCAGCACGTCGCCGCGCACGGAGGACTCCGGCGCCACCGAGGCACAGGTGAACTCGTGAACGACGGTCGTCGCGTTCTGATCATTCTTCCCGCCTGGAACGAGGAGGAGGGCCTGCCCTCCGTCCTGCGTGAGATCCAGGAGCAGCTGCCCTACGTCGACACCCTCGTGGTCGACGACGGCTCGGCGGACAACACCGCCGAGGTGGCCCGGGCGGCCGGCTCGGCCGTCGCCCAGCTGCCCTTCAACCTCGGCGTCGGCGGCGCGATGCGGCTCGGCTACCGCTACGCGCAGCAGCACGGCTACGACGTGGCGATCCAGGTGGACGCCGACGGACAGCACGACCCGGCGTACGTGCCGGCGCTGCTGGAGCGGCTCGCCGCCGGCGACGCCGACCTGGTGATCGGCGCCCGGTTCGCCGGCGACGGCGACTACCAGGTGCGCGGCCCCCGCAAGTGGGCGATGTCGCTGCTGTCCGTGGTGCTGTCGCGCATCACCCGGACCAAGCTCACCGACACCACCTCGGGCTTCCGCGCCTGCAACCGGCCGCTCATAGAATTCTTCGCCCGCTGGTACCCGGTGGAGTACCTCGGCGACACCATCGAGTCGATGGTCGGCGCGGCCCGCTCCGGCTTCACGGTCCGTCAGATCCCGGTCGCGATGCGGGAACGCACCACCGGCCGCCCGAGCGCCTCGCCGTTCAGGGCGATGGTCTACCTCACCCGGGCCGGCCTGGTGCTGCTGCTCGCGATGATCCGCCGGATGCCCGCGGAGCTCAAGGCGTTCACGCCCGGCTCCCCGGCGTACACCGCGTACCAGAAGCGCACCGCCGAGCTCGTCGGTCATGAGCTGACCAAGGCCTAGGCGGCTCACGATGTCGCGTTTCGAGATCCTCCTGCCGTACTACGGTGACGTCGCGCTGATGCGGGACGCGGTCCGCAGCGTGCTCGCCCAGGACGGCGACGACTGGCGGCTCACCGTGGTCGACGACGGCCGCGAGCCGGGGGTCCCCGAGTGGTTCGAGGGGCTGGCGGACCCACGGGTCCGCTACTTCCGCAACGAGGACAACCTCGGCGTGACCGGCAACTTCAACCGCTGCGTCGAACTGGCCGAGTACGAGTACCTGGTGCTCATGGGCTGCGACGACCTCATGCACCCGAACTACCTCCGGGTGGTGCGGGCGGCGGTCGAGCGCGAGCCGCGCGCGGCGATGATCCAGCCGGGCGTCCGGGTGATCGGCTCCGACGGCCTCCCGCACGACACGCTCGCCGACCGGACCAAGCGCAAGCTGTACGCGCCCAAGGGCCCGGGCCGGGCCCTGCTCGGCGGCGAGGAACTGGCCTCCTGCCTGCTGCGCGGCAACTGGCTGTACTTCCCCTCGATCTGCTGGCGCACCGAAGCGGTCAAGCGGTTCGGCTTCCGCGCCGACCTGACCGTGATCCAGGACCTCGCCCTGGTGGTCGACCTGCTGGTGGCGGGGGAGACCCTGGCCACCACGCCGGAGGTCTGCTTCAGCTACCGCCGGCACGCCGCGAGCGAGTCCTCGGCCAAGGCGTACACCGGCCACCGCTTCGAGGAGGCCAAGCGCTTCTTCGTGGAGACCGCCGACCGTCTCGACCGGCACGGGTGGCCGCGCGCCGCGAAGGTCTCCAGGCGCCACCTCTCGTCCAGGCTGCACGCGCTCACCCTGCTGCCCGCCGCCGTCAAGTACGCCGGTCGATCCGGGGCCGGTGCCATGCTGCGCCACGCCACGCGCTGAGCGCACGGCTCGCCGAAACCCTGCGGGGCGCCGCGCCGCGCCGCACGACCGAATCCGTCCACAACGGACATCTCACGGAAGTGTGACCTGTCATGACGCCACTGGCCCCCATGTCCCCGGCCGAGCCGGAGACCGAACGGACCTCCGGGGACTCCTCGGCGGACGCCGGTACCCGGGCGGGGTGGTGGCACGCCCGGTGGGTGGTGCCGGTCTCTCTCGTGGTCGGATACGTGCTCAACGTGCTGTTCCGGCTGTCGCTCGTCACCGAGCAGGACTACCCGATGGTCACCCCGGACGAGTCGAACTACCTCGTGATGGCCAGGATCCTGGCCGGCCTGCCGACCACCGAGACCCCCAACGACGTGGTGCTCCCGGCCGGCTATTCGCTGCTCATCTCGCCCGCTCTGTGGATCAGCCAGGAGCCGGTGTTCGCCTACCACCTGATCATGGGCATCAACGCCCTGCTCAGCTGCCTGGTGCTGCCGCTGGGGTACTGGGCGATGCGCCGGCTGAACGTTTCCAAGCCGGTGTCGTTCGTCGCCGCCTGCGCGGCGGTGCTGCTGCCCCCGGTGGCCTTCTACTCCCAGTTCGCGATGGCCGACACCCCGCTGCCGGCCCTGGTGCTGGCCTGGCTGATCGGCCTGCACGGCCTGTTCTCCGAGGGCAACCGACGGCGCCGGATCAGGTTCGGCCTGCTGGGCTCCTTCGCCGCCGGATACTGCCTGCTCACCCATGACCGGGGCGGCGTGATCATCGCGCTGACCGGTGTGGTGCTGCTGGTGGCGCTGGTCCTGAAGTGGGCCCCCCGGATCGCCACCGCGCTGGGGCTGGCCGTGCTGGCCGTCATGTTCGTCGTCAAGCAGCTGATGACCGCCTGGCTGATGCCGCGGATCGACGGCGCCCAGGCGAGCTATGTCGGCAACGTCGTCTTCGAGACGCTGCAGGACACCCGCCTGATGCGCCGCACCGTCATGCGGGTGATCGGGCACATCTGGTACTTCATGACCAGCACCTGGGGTCTCGGCGCGCTGACCCTTGTGGTCTGCGTGTACGCCGTGTTCAGCTCGCGCTTCACCCGGGCGAACCGGGTGCTGGCCTTCCTGATGGTCGCGCTGCTCGGCGGCATCGCCCTGGCGGCGGCCGCCGGCCTTCCCGAGGACCACCGGATCGACACCATCGTCTACGCCCGCTACCTGTCCCCGCTGACGGTGGTGTTCGTGCTGGTCGCGGTGGCGGTGCTGTTCCACATCCGCGGCTGGAAGAAGATCGCCGCACTCGGGGCCGCCTCCGTGGGCGTGACGCTGGCGCTGACGGCGGCGGTGCTCCACATGGCGAGCCGTGAGCTCCCCAAGTCCGTGTTCATCCTGTGGGGCCTGCCCGACGCGACCTTCCTCTCCAGCCTGTGGTCGGACGACTGGACCCGGTTCCACGGGGCGCGCACCACCGCGGTCGCCCTGATCGTGTTCGCCGTCCTGCTGGCGCTGCGCCTGCTCGGCGGCAGCCGCCGCATCGCGCTCGCCACCGGCGCCGTCGGGGTGGCGGCGGCGGTTTTCGCCGGCTGGGGGACCGTCTCCATCACCGACCACGTCACCGTGTCCAACAGGAAGTGGAGCTACAGCGACGCCACCGGGTTCCTCAAGCAGGCGGGCCTGCGGCCCGACGACCGGCTGGTGATGGACGAGTCGTTCCGCTGGCAGACCAGGGTGACGATGAACTACGAGCTGCTCGAAGGCCGGGTCTGGACCCGCGCCCTGAACGGGAACGAGGCTCCGCCGGCCGAGGCCAACGTCGCCGCACTCGCCCTCGACCCCAAGGCGCAGGCCACCGACAGCTGGCGCAACCCGCCGGCCGGCTGGCACATCGACCGTGTGGTCCGCGTGCAGGGTGAGGGCGGCGTGATCTGGCGTCGCGACTGACGCGAACCGGACCCCGGTGGGTTCCCCGACAACTGGTGCCAGTAGCATCCGCCCGTTCGAAGGTGTCACCCGGTTGGCTCGAAAGCATGGGTTGGGGAACAAGTTGAAACTAGGACGAGTGCGTGGGACGGCTCTCGCCGCCGCGCTCGGTGTCGTAGCGGTACTCGGGTTCCAGGGAGCGGCCAACGGCTTCGGTACGGACGCGGACGAGAACGCGGGCGCCCGGTACGAGGCCTCCGGCAAGGCGAACGCTCCCGTCGAGGGCAAGGTCCACAAGCTCGCGCTGAAGCCGAAGGGGACCGGCAAGGCCGTGCTCTCCCAGCAGGACACCAAGCCCTTCGGGCTCCTCGGTGTCTCCTGGAAGAACCCCGACGCCGCGGTGCAGGGAACCATCGAGGCCCGCACCCGGGACGCGGAGTCCGGCAAGTGGTCGAAGTGGGTCACCCTTGAGGTGGCCAAGGCCACCATGGACGGCAAGCGTCCGGGGCTGAAGGGCGCCACCGAGCCCGTCTGGGTCGGTCCCTCCGACGGCGCCGAGGTACGGGTGGGCGGCGGCGCGGCCGAGCTCCCCGAGGGCATGGAGTTGAACCTGGTCGACCCGGGTACCGCCAAGCCCAAGAAGAAGGGCGACCTCGCGGTCGCCCCGGTCGCCTTCGCCCTCCCGGCGGCGGTGGACCCGCTGCCCACGCCGCCGACGGTCCCCGGCCCCGATTCCACGGCGCCGAAGCCGAACGTGGTCCTGCGCAAGGACTGGGGCGCGGACGAGACCCTGAACAACGAGGGCCCGATCTACCTCGCCGGCGGCAAGATCAAGGCGGCCTTCGTCCACCACACCGCGGTCGCCACGCCGTACGAGTGCAGTGAGTCCGCGGCCATGGTCCGCAGCCTGCACAAGTACCACGTGGAGGTCAACAAGTGGCGTGACCTCGGCTACAACTTCCTCGTCGACAAGTGCGGCACGGTCTTCGAGGGCCGCCAGGGCGGCGTCGACCAGCCCGTGCACGGCGCGCACACCTTCGGCTGGAACTCCGAGGCGACCGGCATCGCCGTCCTCGGCGACTACACGAGCCAGGGGGCCTCGGCCGCCGCGCTCGACGCCGTCGCGCAGGTGGCCTCGTACAAGCTCGGCCAGTACGACGGGGACATCAACGGCACGACGAAGCTGGTCGCGGGCGCCACGCAGACGAACTTCTTCGGCACCTCCTTCACCGAGGGCCAGTCGTACGACTTCAAGACGCTCTCGGGCCACCGGGACGCCTTCAACACCCAGTGCCCGGGCAACTCGCTGTACCCGCAGCTGGGCACGATCCGGCAGGCCGGCCCCGCCGCGAAGCTGAAGATCACCAACGTGAACGGTTCGGTGCCCCAGTCGGGCACCCCCGTGGAGACCCCCGGCCCGGTGTCGCTCAACTGGTCGACCAGCACGAACAGTGCCCTGGTGACCAAGTTCGAGCTGCTGGTCGACGACAAGCCCGTCGCGACCACCGCGGGCACCGCGACCCAGGCCTCGACCACGCTGGCCCTCGGCAGCCACCAGCTCCAGGTCCGGGCGACCACGACGAACGGCAAGGTGTCCACCAGCCTTCCGGTGACCGTCGTGGCGGCGGTCAAGGACATCAAGTTCGTGCCCGTCACCCCCAAGCGCCTGATGGACACGCGTGAGGGCCTGGGCGTCCCGCTGCAGAAGGTCGCCGGCGGCACCTCGGTCACCCTCCCGGTCACCAGCGCGGGCATGAACAACGTGACCGCGGTCGTCCTGAACGTGACGGCGACGAACCCGACGCAGGCGAGCTTCGTATCGGTCTACCCGAACGGGACCACCCGCGCCGACGCCTCGAACCTGAACTTCACCGCCGGCCAGACGATCCCGAACCTCGTGGTCGTGCCGGTCGTCGACGGGAAGGTCGCCTTCTACAACCACGCGGGCACCGTCGACCTGATCGCGGACATCACCGGCTACTTCACCTCGAGCGGTGAGGGCGCCACGCAGACCAGCTACGGCCCGACGCGTCTGATGGACACGCGTGAGGGCCTGGGCGTCGCGCAGCAGAAGGTCGCAGGCGGTACCGCGGTCAGCCTCAGCATCCCGGTCGCCGACGCCAAGGCCGTCGTGCTCAACGTGACGGCGACGAACCCGACGCAGGGCAGCTTCGTGTCGGTCTACCCGGGCGGCACGACCGAGCCCCGTCCCACGGCGTCGAACCTGAACTTCACGGCGGGCCAGACGATCCCCAACCTGGTGATCGTCCCGGTCAAGGACGGGAAGGTCAGCTTCTACAACCACCTCGGCAGCGTCGACCTGATCGCGGACATCACCGGGTACTTCTCGGACAGCACCGCGGGCTCGACGCACACCAACATCGGCCCGAAGCGCCTCATGGACACCCGTGAGGGCCTGGGCGTCGCGCAGGGCAAGGTCAACGGGGGCACGTTCGTCACCCTCCCGCTCGCGGGCGTGGACGGGATCCCGGCCACCGGGGTCACCGCCGTCGTGCTCAACGTGACGGCGACCAACCCGACGCAGGCGGGCTTCGTGTCGGTGTTCCCGAGCGGAACGGAGCGCCCCGGCGTCTCCAACCTGAACTTCACGGCGGGCCAGACGATCCCGAACCTGGTGATCGTTCCGGTCAAGGACGGGAAGGTCAGCTTCTACAACCACTCGGGCGGCGTCGATCTGATCGCCGACATCACCGGGTACTTCAGCAAGTGACCTAGCAGCGGAATCAGCACACGTGAGAGGCTCCGCACCGGACGGTGCGGGGCCTCTCGCACGTTCAGGAACTCAGGGTGGGGAATGGGCACGACGAACGAAGGACACGGGGACGGGCGGGGGCCCTCCGACGAGGAGTGGAACCGGTTCATGGAGCAGGCGGCCGCAGGGGAGGGCAGCGCTCCGAGGGAGCCGTCCGCGCGGGCGCGGATGGTGACCGAGCGGCTGCGGCACCAGCAGGACCCGCCGGGCTGGCGCACCGGCCCGGCGTGGCAGGAGATGCGGGGCCGCGGCAGGCGGAGGCGGCGCCTCAAGGCCGCGCTCGCCGTCGTCGTCATCGCGGGGGTCGCACTGATCGCCGTACGGCCGGAGCTGGTCATCGACCGGATCACGGGCAAGACGCAGGCCCGTGAGGACGCCAGGAACGCGGGCCCGCTGGCCGCGGAGACGGCGCGCCCGACCGCGCCGCCGCCGTCGGTGGACCCCGATGCCCCGACCTTGCAGGAACCTTTCCGCGGCTCCCCGGCCCTCCAGTGGGCGGACGGCGCCGCCGGCATCGAGCTGCCCGCGGCCGAGGCCGTCGGAGGAATGTCCCAGGAGAAGGTCGCCGACGCGCTGGCGAAGGCCAAGCAGTTCCTGGTGGCGACCAATCTCGACCCGGCGGCCCTGCGCGGCGAGCGCCCTGCGGCGGCGCTGGCCCTGCTGGACCCGAAGGACGACGAGACGTCGGCCCTCGTGGACAAGTCCCTGGCCAAGCCGGGCAAGGAACAGGACCCCCTCAGCCTGATCACCCGGTACAACCCGGCCGAGCTGAAGCTCGTGGGCGACGTGGTCAAAGTGCGCGGCCGGATGTGGCTGGAGCCCGGCAAGGAGGCCGGCCAGGCCAACGTGCTGGCCGACTTCACCTTCGTGTATCCGCTGGTGAAGGCCGCGGCGGGCGCGGACCAGGTCGAGCGGACCATCGTGCGCCGCGAGATCACCTTCTCGATCGCCGACCCCCGCAAGTGGGAGGCGACGGCCGGCCGGCTCTGGCTGGACACGTACCGCGTCGACATCGCGAACAGCGCGTGCGACGTGTACGACGGCTACGTGCACCCGGCCTTCGACGCGGACCCGGTGACCGGCGCGACGCCCTCCGGAACGCCCGAGGACCCGTACGACCGGAGCAAGAGCATCGACGCGACCCGCCAGGAAGGCTGCGGCAGCGTGTCCCGGTCCTGACCGGGGAGACGACAGGGCCTGGGGAGATACCCCGCGCGGGGGACATGGGTGCGGCGGTTTGACCACTCAGCGTGGCGGGGTATTCTCTTCGGCCCGATTGGCCAGGTACGTGCCTCGTATGGCAGACTACTCAAGTTGCTCGGCTGAGTGCCGATGCTGCGCGCCTCCCGCCGGGAGGACCGGAAGCGAGTCCCACAGTACTCGTCGTCCTTAATCTGCCTTCCGGGGCAGCAATGGGGGCGGACGTACGGGAATCTTCTGGGAAGTGTCAGCACGGCGCCCACCAGGCGCTCGGTGGGTGTTTCTCCCCCGAAACGCGGTCACAGGGACCGCACCCCCTTGGACGAGGGAATTTCCGTATGGGAATTTTCTGTAGAGGGAGTGCGACACGCCCGACCGCGTGGGTCGGAGAGAAGCCGCAGGATCCGTCCCGCAGCCGACCGAGAGCCAGAGCGTTTCCACATAGAGACAGGACTACGGAGTAGCCATGGCGGGACAGAAGATCCGCATCCGGCTCAAGGCCTACGACCACGAGGTCATCGACTCCTCGGCGAAGAAGATCGTCGAGACGGTGACGCGCACTGGTGCGTCGGTCGCGGGCCCGGTGCCGCTGCCCACTGAGAAGAACGTGTACTGCGTCATCAAGTCGCCGCACAAGTACAAGGACTCGCGCGAGCACTTCGAGATGCGCACGCACAAGCGCCTGATCGACATCCTCGACCCGACCCCCAAGACCGTTGACTCGCTGATGCGCCTGGACCTTCCGGCCGGCGTTGACATCGAGATCAAGCTCTGAGAGGCGTCGAGAAGATGGCAAAGCAGATCAAGGGCGTCCTGGGCGAGAAGCTCGGCATGACCCAGGTCTGGGACGAGAACAACCGTGTCGTCCCGGTGACCGTGGTCAAGGCCGGACCCTGCGTCGTTACCCAGGTCCGTACGAACGACATCGACGGCTACGAGTCGGTCCAGATCGCCTTCGGCGAGATCGACCCGCGCAAGGTGAACAAGCCCCTCAAGGGCCACTTCGCCAAGGCCGACGTGACCCCCCGCCGCCACCTGGTGGAGCTCCGCACCTCCGACGCCAGCGAGTACACGCTCGGCCAGGAGATCACTGCTGAGGTGTTCGAGTCCGGCGTCAAGGTTGACGTCACGGGCAACAGCAAGGGCAAGGGCTTCGCCGGTGTCATGAAGCGGCACAACTTCCGGGGCCTCGGCGCCGGTCACGGTGTGCAGCGCAAGCACCGCTCCCCCGGTTCGATCGGTGGCTGTGCCACCCCTGGGCGTGTCTTCAAGGGCATGCGCATGGCCGGTCGCATGGGTAACGAGCGCGTCACCACCCAGAACCTGACCATCCACGCGGTTGACGCGGAGAAGGGTCTGCTGCTCATCAAGGGCGCGGTCCCCGGTCCGAACGGCGGCCTCGTCCTGGTCCGTACCGCGGCCAAGGGGGCTTGAGGTAATGAGCACCATTGACATCCTTTCGCCGGCAGGCGACAAGGCCGGTACCGTCGAGCTCCCCGCGGAGATCTTCGACGCGAAGACCAGCGTTCCGCTGATCCACCAGGTCGTTGTCGCCCAGCTGGCAGCTGCCCGTCAGGGCACGCACAAGACCAAGACCCGTGGCGAAGTCCGTGGTGGTGGCCGCAAGCCGTACCGCCAGAAGGGCACCGGCCGCGCCCGTCAGGGTTCGACCCGCGCTCCGCAGTTCGCAGGCGGTGGCGTCGTCCACGGCCCGCAGCCGCGTGACTACTCGCAGCGGACCCCCAAGAAGATGAAGGTCGCCGCCCTCCGCGGTGCCCTCTCGGACCGTGCGCGTCACTCCCGCATCCACGTCGTCACCGGCGTGGTCGAGGGTGCCGCCTCCACGAAGGCCGCCAAGACGCTGTTCGGCAAGATCTCGGAGCGCAAGAACCTGCTCCTGGTCGTCGAGCGTGCCGACGAGGCCGCGTGGCTGTCCGCCCGCAACCTGCCCCAGGTTCACATCCTGGAGCCGGGCCAGCTGAACACGTACGACGTGATCGTCTCTGACGACGTGGTCTTCACTCAGGCCGCGCTCGAGTCCTTCGTGTCTGGCCCCAAGGCCGACGAGACCGAAGGGAGCGACGCCTGATGTCTGAGGCGACCGTTACCAGCAAGACCTTCACCGACCCGCGCGACCTGCTGATCAAGCCGGTCGTCTCGGAGAAGAGCTACGCGCTGCTGGACGAGAACAAGTACACGTTCATCGTCGCGCCCGGCGCCAACAAGACCCAGATCAAGCAGGCCGTGGAAGCGGTCTTCTCGGTCAAGGTCACCGGGGTCAACACGATCAACCGTCAGGGTAAGCGCAAGCGCACCAAGACCGGTTTCGGCAAGCGCGCCAACACCAAGCGCGCCATCGTGACCCTTGCCGAGGGCAACCGTATCGACATCTTCGGCGGCCAGGCCTCCTAACGGAGGTCTAGTCGTCCGGAATCGGACGAGGACTGAGAAATGGGTATCCGCAAGTACAAGCCGACGACCCCGGGCCGTCGTGGCTCCAGCGTCGCCGACTTTGTCGAGATCACGCGGTCCACGCCGGAGAAGTCGCTGGTCCGCCCCCTGCACAGCAAGGGCGGCCGTAACAACACCGGTCGTGTGACCGTTCGCCACCAGGGCGGTGGCCACAAGCGCGCCTACCGCGTGATCGACTTCCGTCGTCACGACAAGGACGGCGTGCCGGCCAAGGTCGCGCACATCGAGTACGACCCCAACCGCACTGCGCGCATCGCGCTGCTGCACTACGCCGACGGCGAGAAGCGCTACATCATCGCGCCGCGCGGTCTGCAGCAGGGTGACCGGATTGAGAACGGCCCGACGGCCGACATCAAGCCGGGCAACAACCTCGCGCTTCGCAACATCCCGGTTGGTACCACGATCCACGCGATCGAGCTCCGCCCCGGTGGCGGCGCCAAGTTCGCGCGCTCCGCTGGTGCCTCCGTGCAGCTGCTGGCGAAGGAGGGCGTGATGGCCCACCTTCGTATGCCGTCCGGTGAGATCCGTCTCGTCGACGCGCGCTGCCGCGCCACGGTCGGCGAGGTCGGCAACGCCGAGCAGTCGAACATCAACTGGGGCAAGGCCGGCCGCATGCGCTGGAAGGGCGTTCGCCCGACCGTCCGCGGTGTCGCGATGAACCCGGTTGACCACCCGCACGGTGGTGGTGAGGGCAAGACCAGTGGTGGTCGCCACCCGGTCTCCCCGTGGGGTCAGAAGGAGGGTCGTACTCGCTCGCCGAAGAAGGCTTCGAGCAAGTACATCGTCCGCCGCCGCAAGACGAACAAGAAGCGCTAGGAGCGGGTTTAGATGCCGCGCAGTCTCAAGAAGGGACCCTTCGTCGACGACCACCTCGTAAAGAAGGTGGACGCTCAGAACGAAGCTGGTACCAAGAACGTCATCAAGACCTGGTCCCGTCGCTCGATGATCATCCCGGCGATGCTGGGTCACACCATCGCGGTGCACAACGGCAAGACGCACGTCCCGGTGTTCGTCACCGAGTCGATGGTCGGCCACAAGCTCGGCGAGTTCTCGCCGACTCGCACCTTCCGCGGCCACGTCAAGGACGACCGGAAGTCGAAGCGCCGCTAAAGGCGGGGTGGTTACGACTATGACTTACACCGAAGGGACAACCATGGAAGCCAGGGCCCAGGCGCGGTACATCCGCGTCACGCCCATGAAGGCCCGCCGCGTGGTGGACCTTATCCGTGGCATGGATGCCACGGAGGCTCAGGCGGTCCTGCGTTTCGCCCCGCAGGCCGCGAGCGTGCCGGTTGGCAAGGTGCTGGACAGCGCCATTGCCAATGCCGCACACAACTACAACCACCCGGACGCCTCCACGCTGGTCATCAGCGAGGCGTACGTGGACGAGGGCCCGACCCTGAAGCGGTTCCGTCCGCGTGCGCAGGGCCGTGCCTACCGGATCCGCAAGCGGACCAGCCACATCACCGTGGTCGTCAGCAGCAAGGAAGGTTCCCGGTAATGGGCCAGAAGGTAAACCCGCACGGGTTCCGGCTCGGCATCACCACCGACTTCAAGTCGCGTTGGTACGCCGACAAGCTGTACAAGGACTACGTCAAGGAAGACGTCGCCATCCGTCGGATGATGACGTCCGGCATGGAGCGCGCCGGCATCTCGAAGGTTGAGATCGAGCGCACCCGTGACCGCGTGCGTGTGGACATCCACACCGCCCGTCCCGGCATCGTCATCGGCCGCCGTGGCGCCGAGGCCGACCGCATCCGCGGTGACCTCGAGAAGCTCACGGGCAAGCAGGTCCAGCTGAACATCCTCGAGGTCAAGAACCCCGAGCTCGACGCTCAGCTGGTTGCCCAGGCCGTTGCCGAGCAGCTCTCCTCCCGCGTCTCCTTCCGTCGTGCCATGCGCAAGAGCATGCAGGGCACCATGAAGGCCGGCGCCAAGGGCATCAAGATCCAGTGTGGCGGTCGCCTCGGCGGCGCCGAGATGTCCCGCTCCGAGTTCTACCGCGAGGGTCGTGTGCCGCTGCACACGCTGCGCGCGAACGTGGACTACGGCTTCTTCGAGGCCAAGACCACCTTCGGCCGTATCGGTGTGAAGGTCTGGATCTACAAGGGCGACGTCAAGAACATCGCCGAGGTTCGCGCCGAGAACGCTGCGGCCCGTGCGGGTAACCGCCCGGCCCGTGGTGCCGGCGCTGGCGACCGTCCCGCCGGCCGTGGTGGCCGTGGTGGCGAGCGCGGCGGCCGTGGTGGCCGCAAGCCGCAGCAGGCTGCTGGTGTCGAGGCCCCCAAGGCCGAGGCTCCCGCCGCCGCTCCGGCTGAGAGCACCGGAACGGAGGCCTGACCAACATGCTGATCCCTCGTAGGGTCAAGCACCGTAAGCAGCACCACCCGAAGCGCCGCGGTATGGCCAAGGGCGGTACTGAGGTCTCGTTCGGCGAGTACGGCATCCAGGCGCTCACCCCCGCCTACGTGACGAACCGCCAGATCGAGGCGGCTCGTATCGCGATGACCCGCCACATCAAGCGTGGCGGCAAGGTCTGGATCAACATCTACCCGGACCGCCCGCTCACGAAGAAGCCTGCCGAGACCCGCATGGGTTCCGGTAAGGGTTCTCCCGAGTGGTGGATCGCCAACGTGCACCCGGGTCGGGTCATGTTCGAGCTGTCCTACCCGAACGAGAAGATTGCTCGTGAGGCGCTCACCCGCGCTGCTCACAAGCTTCCGATGAAGTGCCGGATTGTTCGGCGCGAGGCAGGTGAGTCGTGATGGCGACGGGAACCAAGGCGTCCGAGCTGCGTGAGCTCGGCAACGAGGAGCTCGTTGGCAAGCTGCGCGAGGCCAAGGAGGAGCTGTTCAAGCTCCGCTTCCAGGCGGCCACGGGTCAGCTGGAGAACAACGGCCGGCTCAAGTCCGTCCGTAAGGACATCGCTCGCATCTACACCCTGATGCACGAGCGTGAGCTCGGTATCGAGACGGTGGAGAGCGCCTGATGAGCGAGAACAACGTGACTGAGAAGACCGAGCGCGGTTTCCGCAAGACCCGTGAGGGTCTGGTCGTCAGCGACAAGATGGACAAGACCGTCGTCGTCGCCGTCGAGGACCGCGTGAAGCACGCCCTGTACGGCAAGGTCATCCGCCGTACGAACAAGCTCAAGGCGCACGACGAGCAGAACGCTGCCGGCGTCGGCGACCGCGTCCTCATCATGGAGACGCGTCCGCTGTCGGCGAGCAAGCGCTGGCGCATCGTCGAGATCCTCGAGAAGGCCAAGTAATCAAGTCCGGGGGGTTTCCCCCGGATTCGTTCCGCCAGGCTCGGTGGGGGCCGCCGCTCTTCGGAGTGTGAGGCCCCCGCCGGGAACCGGCAGACAAACAGGAGATAGACGTGATCCAGCAGGAGTCGCGACTGCGTGTCGCCGACAACACTGGTGCCAAGGAGATCCTTTGCATCCGTGTTCTCGGTGGCTCCGGTCGCCGCTACGCGGGCATCGGTGACGTCATCGTCGCCACCGTCAAGGACGCGATCCCCGGTGGCAACGTGAAGAAGGGTGACGTCGTCAAGGCGGTCATCGTTCGCACCGTCAAGGAGCGCCGCCGCCAGGACGGCTCGTACATCCGCTTCGACGAGAACGCCGCCGTCATTCTGAAGAACGACGGCGACCCTCGCGGCACCCGTATCTTCGGCCCCGTCGGCCGTGAGCTGCGCGAGAAGAAGTTCATGAAGATCATCTCGCTCGCGCCGGAGGTGCTGTAAGCATGAAGATCAAGAAGGGCGACCTGGTCCAGGTCATCACCGGTAAGGACAAGGGCAAGCAGGGCAAGGTCATCGTTGCCTTCCCCGCTGAGAACCGTGTCCTCGTCGAGGGTGTCAACCGGGTCAAGAAGCACACCAAGGCCGCGCAGAACCAGGCCGGTGGCATCGTGATCACCGAGGCCCCGGTCCACGTGAGCAACGTTCAGCTGGTTGTGGAGAAGGACGGCAAGAAGGTCGTCACCCGCGTCGGCTACCGCTTCGACGACGAGGGCAACAAGATCCGCGTTGCCAAGCGGACGGGTGAGGACATCTGATGGCTACCACTCCGCGTCTCAAGACGAAGTACCGCGAGGACATCGCGGGCAAGCTGCGTGAGGAGTTCTCCTACGAGAACGTCATGCAGATCCCCGGTCTCGTCAAGATCGTCGTGAACATGGGTGTCGGCGACGCCGCCCGTGACTCGAAGCTGATCGACGGCGCCATCCGCGACCTGACGACGATCACCGGTCAGAAGCCGGCCGTCACGAAGGCCCGCAAGTCCATCGCGCAGTTCAAGCTGCGTGAGGGTCAGCCGATCGGCTGCCACGTCACCCTCCGTGGTGACCGCATGTGGGAGTTCCTGGACCGTACGCTGTCGCTCGCGCTGCCGCGTATCCGTGACTTCCGTGGTCTGTCGCCGAAGCAGTTCGACGGCCGTGGCAACTACACCTTCGGTCTCACGGAGCAGGTCATGTTCCACGAGATCGACCAGGACAAGATCGACCGTACCCGGGGTATGGACATCACCGTGGTCACCACGGCGACCAACGACGCTGAGGGCCGCGCGCTCCTTCGTCACCTCGGCTTCCCCTTCAAGGAGGCGTAAGCGAGATGGCGAAGAAGGCTCTCATCGCGAAGGCTGCCCGCAAGCCCAAGTTCGGTGTGCGTGCGTACACCCGCTGCCAGCGCTGCGGTCGTCCCCACTCCGTGTACCGCAAGTTCGGCCTGTGCCGCGTGTGCCTTCGTGAGATGGCTCACCGTGGCGAGCTGCCGGGCGTGACCAAGAGCTCCTGGTAGTCCCTTCACCCTTTGGGTGTTGAGGCATTCCAGACGCTCTCGGTAAGCATCAGGTCGGCGGACCGCCCTGCCCGCATGCCGTAGGCTTGTGGGGTTGGGCGTCCGCCGCCCTATCGACTTACTACGCCGTAGGTCCCCGCACCGCACCCGTCCCGCCACTGAGTGGGGAGAGGGATGGCGCATACAGGAAACCCCGGCGAGAGAGGCCGAAGGCCACTTCATGACCATGACTGACCCGATCGCAGACATGCTCACGCGTCTGCGTAACGCTAACTCGGCGTACCACGACACCGTCGTGATGCCGCACAGCAAGATCAAGTCGCACATCGCAGAGATCCTCAAGCAGGAGGGTTTCATCACCGGCTGGAAGGTCGAGGACGCCGAGGTCGGCAAGAACCTCGTCCTCGAGCTGAAGTTCGGGCCGAACCGTGAGCGCTCCATCGCGGGCATCAAGCGGATCTCGAAGCCCGGTCTGCGCGTGTACGCGAAGTCCACCAACCTGCCGAAGGTCCTCGGTGGCCTGGGCGTGGCGATCATCTCCACGTCCCACGGTCTCCTGACCGGCCAGCAGGCAGGCAAGAAGGGCGTAGGTGGGGAAGTCCTCGCCTACGTCTGGTAGTCGGGAAAGGAAGGAAAGCTCATGTCGCGAATCGGCAAGCTCCCCATCCAGGTTCCCGCCGGTGTGGACGTCACCATCGATGGCCGTACGGTCGCGGTGAAGGGCCCCAAGGGTTCCCTCACGCACACCGTCGCTGCGCCCATCGCTGTCGCCAAGGGTGAGGACGGCGTCCTGAACGTCATCCGCCCCAACGACGAGCGTCAGAACAAGGCCCTGCACGGCCTGTCCCGCACGCTGGTGGCGAACATGATCACCGGTGTGACCACGGGATACGTCAAGGCTCTCGAGATCAGCGGTGTCGGTTACCGCGTGGCCGCGAAGGGCTCCA
The DNA here is from genome assembly GCF_042731135.1 of Streptomyces sp. NPDC059874. NCBI lineage: Bacteria > Bacillati > Actinomycetota > Actinomycetes > Kitasatosporales > Streptomycetaceae > Streptomyces > Streptomyces sp. NPDC059874. Next base: position 23,026 of record NZ_JBHWJY010000043.1, on the reverse strand, counting down.
ACCTGGAGTTCCAGCTCGGCTACAGCCACCCGATCCTGGTGGAGGCGCCCGAGGGCATCTCCTTCAAGGTCGAGTCGCCGACCAAGTTCTCGGTCGAGGGCATCGACAAGCAGAAGGTCGGCGAGGTCGCCGCCAACATCCGCAAGCTGCGGAAGCCCGACCCGTACAAGGCCAAGGGTGTCAAGTACGCCGGCGAAGTCATCCGCCGCAAGGTCGGAAAGGCTGGTAAGTAGCCATGGCATACGGTGTGAAGATCGCCAAGGGCGACGCGTACAAGCGCGCTGCCAAGGCTCGCCGCCACATCCGCATCCGCAAGAACGTCTCGGGTACGGCGGAGCGTCCGCGCCTCGTCGTGACGCGTTCGAACCGCAACATCGTTGCTCAGGTCATCGACGACCTCCAGGGTCACACCCTGGCGTCGGCGTCGACCCTGGACGCTTCGATCCGCGGTGGCGAAGGCGACAAGAGCGCCCAGGCCCAGGCTGTCGGCGCGCTCGTCGCCGAGCGTGCCAAGGCTGCGGGTGTCGAGACCGTCGTGTTCGACCGCGGTGGCAACCGATACGCCGGGCGCATTGCCGCTCTGGCTGACGCCGCCCGCGAAGCCGGGCTGAAGTTCTAAGCCCCGGTTCCGGGACTCACGGACGTAACAGAGAGAGGTAATCCAATGGCTGGACCCCAGCGCCGCGGAAGCGGTGCCGGTGGCGGCGAGCGGCGGGACCGGAAGGGTCGCGACGGTGGCCCTGCCGCCGAGAAGACCGCTTACGTTGAGCGCGTTGTCGCGATCAACCGCGTCGCCAAGGTTGTCAAGGGTGGTCGCCGCTTCAGCTTCACCGCGCTGGTCGTGGTGGGCGACGGTGACGGCACTGTAGGTGTCGGTTACGGCAAGGCCAAGGAAGTTCCCGCGGCCATTGCCAAGGGTGTCGAGGAAGCCAAGAAGAACTTCTTCAAGGTTCCGCGCATCCAGGGCACCATCCCGCACCCGATCCAGGGTGAGAAGGCCGCGGGCGTCGTCCTGCTGAAGCCTGCTTCCCCCGGTACCGGTGTTATCGCCGGTGGCCCGGTGCGCGCCGTTCTGGAGTGCGCCGGCGTTCACGACATCCTGTCGAAGTCGCTCGGCTCCGACAACGCGATCAACATCGTGCACGCGACCGTGGAGGCCCTCAAGGGCCTGCAGCGTCCCGAGGAGATCGCGGCTCGCCGTGGTCTGCCCCTCGAGGACGTCGCTCCCGCGGCTCTGCTCCGTGCGCGTGCCGGGGCGGGTGCTGCGTAATGGCTCGCCTCAAGATCACGCAGACGAAGTCGTACATCGGTAGCAAGCAGAACCACCGCGACACTCTGCGTTCGCTCGGGCTGAAGCGCCTGAACGACGTGGTCGTCAAGGAGGACCGCCCCGAGTTCCGCGGAATGGTTCACACCGTCCGCCACCTCGTGACGGTTGAGGAGGTTGACTAATCATGGCTGAGAACAGCCCGCTGAAGGCCCACAACCTCCGTCCCGCCCCCGGCGCCAAGACCGCGAAGACCCGTGTCGGTCGTGGTGAGGCGTCGAAGGGTAAGACGGCCGGTCGTGGTACGAAGGGCCAGAAGGCCCGTTACCAGATCCCGCAGCGCTTCGAGGGTGGGCAGATGCCCCTCCACATGCGCCTGCCGAAGCTCAAGGGCTTCAAGAACCCGTTCCGCACCGAGTTCCAGGTTGTCAACCTGGACAAGCTCGGCGCTCTCTACCCCGAGGGTGGAGAAGTCACGGTGGCCGACCTGGTCGCCAAGGGCGCGGTTCGCAAGAACAGCCTCGTCAAGGTCCTGGGCCAGGGCGAGCTCTCCGTGGCGCTGCAGGTTTCGGTTGACGCCGTTTCCGCCTCCGCCAAGGAGAAGATTGCCGCTGCCGGCGGCACTGTCACCGAGCTCGTCTAAGACGGATCAAGTGACTAAATAGCTCGAAACCCGACCGGGGATGCCTCACATAAGGGGCATCCCCGGTTGGTCGTTCCACGGGGGGCACACTCGCCGGTAAGGTGGCGTGCACCTTTGCTTTGTCGTATACGTCGATCCCTCAGACCGTCACCTCTGACGCAGTAGCGCGGGGGTCGCAGGAGGCACCGTGCTCACCGCGTTCGCCCGGGCGTTCAAGACGCCCGACCTGCGCAAGAAGCTGCTCTTCACGCTCGGCATCATCGTGCTGTTCCGGCTCGGGTCCCACATCCCGGTACCCGGCGTGAGCTACAAGAACGTACAGATCTGTGTTGACCAGGCAGGCAGCAGCAATGGGCTGTTCGGTCTCGTCAACATGTTCAGCGGCGGTGCGCTGCTGCAGATCACGATCTTCGCGCTCGGCATCATGCCGTACATCACGGCGAGCATCATCCTGCAGCTGCTGACCGTGGTCATCCCGAAGCTGGAGAACCTCAAAAAAGAGGGACAGTCCGGCACGGCGAAGATCACTCAGTACACGCGCTATCTGACGGTCGCGCTCGCGATCCTGCAGGGCACCGGCCTCGTGGCCACCGCCCGCACCGGCGCCCTGTTCCAGGGCTGCCAGGTCGCCAGCCAGATCGTCCCGGACCGGTCCATCTTCACCACGATCGTCATGGTGGTCACCATGACCGCCGGTACCTGTGTCGTCATGTGGCTCGGTGAGCTCGTCACCGACCGCGGCATCGGCAACGGCATGTCGATCCTCATGTTCATCTCGATCGCCGCCGGCTTCATCGGAGCCCTCTGGCAGATCAAGCTCCAGGGCAAGATCGCCGACGGCTGGGTCGAGTTCGGTGTCGTGATCCTCGTCGGCCTCGCGATGGTGGCCCTGGTGGTCTTCGTCGAGCAGGCGCAGCGCCGGATCCCGGTCCAGTACGCGAAGCGCATGATCGGTCGTCGCGCGTACGGCGGCACCTCGACCTACATCCCGCTCAAGGTGAACCAGGCGGGTGTGATTCCCGTCATCTTCGCCTCGTCGCTGCTGTACATCCCGGCGCTGATCGTCCAGTTCAGCGGGTCCACCGCGGGCTGGGCCACCTGGATCCAGAAGCACTTCGTCAAGGGCGACCACCCGTACTACATCGCGACCTACTTCCTCCTGATTGTCTTCTTCGCGTTCTTCTACGTGGCGATTTCCTTCAACCCCGAGGAAGTTGCAGACAACATGAAGAAGTATGGTGGGTTCATCCCGGGTATTCGTGCCGGTCGACCCACCGCCGAGTACCTGAGCTACGTGCTCAACCGGATCACCTGGCCGGGGTCGCTGTACCTGGGTCTCATCGCTCTTGTGCCGACGATGGCGTTGGCCGGCTTCGGAGCGAACCAGAACTTCCCCTTCGGGGGAACGAGCATCCTGATCATCGTGGGTGTGGGTCTGGAAACCGTGAAGCAGATCGAGAGCCAGCTCCAGCAGCGCAATTACGAAGGGTTCCTCCGCTGATGCGAATCGTCCTCGTCGGACCGCCCGGTGCGGGCAAGGGAACGCAGGCCGCGTTCCTTGCCAAGAACCTGTCGATCCCGCACATCTCCACGGGCGACCTGTTCCGGGCCAACATCAGCCAGAACACCGAGCTGGGCCGCCGCGCCAAGGCGTTCATGGACGCCGGTGACCTCGTCCCCGACGAGATCACCATCGGCATGGCCAAGGACCGGATGGAGCAGCAGGACGCCGAGAACGGCTTCCTCCTGGACGGGTTCCCGCGCAACGTCTCGCAGGCCGAGGCGCTCGACGTCATGCTGCAGGCCGAGGGCATGAAGCTGGACGCCGTCCTCGACCTGGAGGTCGAGGAGGACGAGGTCGTCAAGCGGATCGCCGGTCGGCGGATCTGCCGCAACGACTCCTCGCACGTCTTCCACGTCACGTACGCGGCGCCGAAGGCCGAGGGTGTCTGTGACACCTGCGGCGGCGAGCTGTACCAGCGGGACGACGACTCCGAGTCGACGGTCCGCAACCGGCTGGAGGTCTACCACACGCAGACCGAGCCGATCATCGACTACTACAAGGAGCAGGGCCTGCTGGTGACCATCTCCGCCCTCGGCGAGGTGCACGAGATCACCCAGCGCGCCATGGACGCTCTGAAGAAGTAGTACGAAGAAGCAGTACCCCCTGTTGTGCAGGTACGGCCGCGGTGTCCTTCGGGCGCCGCGGCCGTACTGTTGAGAAGACCCGAATTCGAAGGTGGAAGGTCCGTTCATGGTTCAGATCAAGACCCCCGAGCAGATCGCGAAGATGCGCGAGGCGGGGCTGGTCGTCGCCGCGATCCACGCGGCGACCCGTGAGGCCGCCGTGCCGGGCGCCACGACACGGGATCTGGACATGGTGGCCCGCAAGGTCATCGCGGACGCGGGAGCGAAGTCGAACTTCCTCGGCTACGGCGGCTTCCCCGCGACGATCTGCACCTCGGTGAACGAGGTCGTCGTCCACGGCATCCCGGACGACAAGACGGTCCTCAAGGACGGCGACATCATCTCGATCGACGCCGGCGCGATCGTGGACGGCTGGCACGGCGACGCCGCGTACACGGCCTTCGTGGGCACCGGTCACGCTCCGGAGCTCGTCGAGCTCTCCCGGGTGACCGAGGAGTCCATGTGGGCCGGCATCGCGGCGATGAAGCTGGGCAACCGCCTCGTGGACATCTCGAAGGCGATCGAGACGTACATCAAGCGCCAGCCCCGCCCCTCCACCGGTGAGCACAGCCTCGGCAAGTTCGGGATCATCGAGGACTACGGCGGCCACGGCATCGGCTCCGAGATGCACATGGACCCGCACCTGCTGAACTACGTCTCGCGCAAGCGGGGCAAGGGGATCAAGCTGGTCCCGGGCGTCTGCTTGGCGATCGAGCCCATGGTCTCCCTGGGAACCGCCCAGACGGAGGTACTGTCCGACGACTGGACGGTCATCACCACGGATGGCACCTGGTCCTCGCACTGGGAGCACTCCATCGCCCTGACGGAGGACGGTCCCATCGTCCTGACCAGCCCGGACTGTGGCAAGGCGAAGCTGGCGACGTACGGAGTCACCACGGCTCCGGACCCGCTCGGTTAATGATCTAGACTCTGGGGCAAACTTTCCGGATTCGTCTTTCTGGGTGCCCTGACGTAGACTGACTCGTCGGCTCTCGTGCACATCCATGCCTGCATGGCGACACACGGAGCCGATCAAGGTAGCCGATTCGAAAGGCGAAGCGTGGCCAAGAAGCAAGGTGCCATCGAAATCGAGGGCACCGTGATCGAGTCCCTCCCGAACGCCATGTTCAAGGTGGAACTCCAGAACGGTCACAAGGTCCTCGCGCACATCAGCGGCAAGATGCGTATGCACTACATCCGCATCCTCCCCGATGACCGGGTCGTTGTGGAGCTGTCTCCGTACGACCTGACGCGTGGCCGGATCGTCTACCGATACAAGTAGATCTTGCTCTCACTCCTGCCTGGGCGTCCGTCCCGGTGCGGGTGGTGGCACTGACCCGGAGAACCTCACCAACATGAAGGTCAAGCCGAGCGTCAAGAAGATCTGCGACAAGTGCAAGGTGATCCGCCGTCACGGCCGGGTCATGGTCATCTGCGACAACCTGCGCCACAAGCAGCGCCAGGGCTGACGCACGCCGACCGACCTGCCTTCCGCAGTTCTTCGCGCGACGTAAGAAAACGTACATACGCAGAACCCGCCCAGCCCTGAGAGGGGCCGGCGGTACCTCCGGCGGGGGCCGGGGACCCGGACGTACCATCACCCATTTCGGGTGGTCGGCGGTCGGGAGTGGTTCTGCGGAAGACCCCCGAACACACAGGAGCCATTTGTGGCACGCGTTTCCGGTGTTGACATCCCGCGCGAAAAGCGCGTGGAGATCGCACTCACCTACGTCTTCGGTATCGGGCGCACCCGGTCCAAGGAGATCCTCGCCTCCACCGGCGTGAACCCGAACACCCGCGTTCGTGACCTGGCCGAAGAGGACCTCGTCAAGATCCGCGAGTACGTGGACGCCAACCTCCGTACCGAGGGTGACCTCCGCCGCGAGATCCAGGGCGACATCCGCCGCAAGATCGAGATCCAGTGCTACCAGGGTATCCGCCACCGTCGCGGCCTCCCGGTGCACGGTCAGCGCACCAGCACCAACGCGCGTACCCGCAAGGGCCCGCGTCGCGCGATCGCCGGTAAGAAGAAGCCGGGCAAGAAGTAGTCCTGTTCAGCGGTCTTGCGCTGTAGGACCGACCACCTCCCGTAGGAGATTTAGATGCCCCCCAAGGGTCGTCAGGGCGCTGCCAAGAAGGTGCGCCGCAAGGAAAAGAAGAACGTCGCTCACGGGCACGCCCACATCAAGAGCACGTTCAACAACACCATCGTCTCGATCACGGACCCCTCGGGCAACGTGATCTCCTGGGCCTCCGCCGGCCACGTCGGCTTCAAGGGCTCGCGCAAGTCCACCCCCTTCGCCGCGCAGATGGCCGCCGAGTCGGCCGCCCGTCGCGCGCAGGAGCACGGCATGCGCAAGGTTGACGTCTTCGTCAAGGGTCCGGGCTCCGGCCGCGAGACCGCGATCCGCTCCCTCCAGGCCACCGGCCTCGAGGTCGGCTCGATCCAGGACGTCACCCCCACCCCGCACAACGGCTGCCGCCCGCCGAAGCGCCGCCGCGTCTGACGCAGCGGACGCACCTGTGCGTCTTTGAGTGTCCGGGCGGTACGACCCCTTCGGGGGCCGTGCCGCCCGTACCCTTGCAGTAGCCGTACTCCGGTACGGCGTCCCGTCGGGCGTCAAATAGTGGGCGTCCACGAATGAAGGAACACAGACATGCTTATCGCTCAGCGTCCTTCGCTGACCGAAGAGGTCGTCGACGAGTACCGCTCGCGGTTCGTGATCGAGCCGCTGGAGCCGGGCTTCGGCTACACCCTCGGTAACTCCCTGCGCCGTACGCTCCTGTCCTCGATCCCGGGTGCCGCTGTCACCAGCATCCGCGTGGACGGCGTCCTGCACGAGTTCACCACCGTGCCGGGTGTGAAGGAAGACGTCACCGACATCATCCTCAACATCAAGCAGCTGGTCGTCTCCTCGGAGCACGACGAGCCGGTCGTGATGTACCTGCGCAAGCAGGGTCCCGGCCTGGTCACCGCTGCCGACATCGCGCCGCCGGCCGGTGTCGAGGTGCACAACCCGGACCTGGTCCTCGCCACGCTCAACGGCAAGGGCAAGCTGGAGATGGAGCTGACCGTCGAGCGCGGTCGCGGCTACGTCTCCGCCGTCCAGAACAAGCAGCTGGGCCAGGAGATCGGCCGCATCCCGGTCGACTCCATCTACAGCCCGGTCCTCAAGGTCACCTACAAGGTCGAGGCGACCCGAGTCGAGCAGCGCACCGACTTCGACAAGCTCATCGTCGACGTCGAGACCAAGCAGGCCATGCGCCCGCGCGACGCCATGGCGTCCGCCGGCAAGACCCTGGTCGAGCTGTTCGGTCTGGCGCGCGAGCTCAACATCGACGCCGAGGGCATCGACATGGGCCCGTCCCCGACGGACGCCGCCCTGGCCGCCGACCTGGCGCTGCCGATCGAGGAGCTCGAGCTCACCGTTCGGTCGTACAACTGCCTCAAGCGCGAGGGCATCCACTCCGTGGGTGAGCTCGTCGCCCGCTCCGAGGCCGACCTGCTCGACATCCGCAACTTCGGTGCGAAGTCGATCGACGAGGTCAAGGCGAAGCTGGCCGGCATGGGCCTGGCCCTCAAGGACAGCCCGCCCGGATTCGACCCGACCGCCGCCGCCGACGCCTTCGGCGCCGACGACGACGCGGATGCCGGTTTCGTCGAGACCGAGCAGTACTAGAAAAGCTCGCGGGGGGCTCACGCCCCCCGCACCCCCTCTCGCGACCGCCTGAGGGAACTGACTCCGGTACCTGACACGGCCGGTGCAGATTTGAAGGAGTAACAATGCCGCGTCCCGCAAAGGGTGCCCGCCTGGGCGGCTCCGCCGCGCACGAGAAGCACCTCCTCGCGAACCTCGCGAAGGCGCTCTTCGAGCACGGCCGCATCACCACCACCGAGGCCAAGGCCCGCCGCCTGCGTCCCTACGCCGAGCGTCTGGTCACCAAGGCCAAGAAGGGCGACATCCACAACCGTCGCCTGGTGCTGCAGACGATCACGGACAAGAGCATCGTGCACACGCTGTTCACCGAGATCGCCCCGCGCTACGAGAACCGCCCCGGTGGTTACACGCGCATCACCAAGATCGGCAACCGTCGTGGCGACAACGCCCCGATGGCCGTCATCGAGCTGGTCGAGGCCCTGACGGTCGCCCAGCAGGCCACTGGTGAGGCCGAGGCCGCCACCAAGCGCGCCGTGAAGGAGGCGGAGGCCACCGAGGCTCCCGCCGCCGAGGAGACCAAGGAGGCCTGATCCCTCTCGGGATCACGCTGAACGGCTCTGAACGGGCCCGCCCCCTTCCGGGGCGGGCCCGTTCTGCATGTGTGAGTTCTGAGAGGATCGGTCACGTGAGTGACGAGGTGGAGCCCGGGCACGTCCGGGTGCGGCTGGACCTGAGCTACGACGGCAAGGACTTCTCCGGCTGGGCGAAGCAGCGCGTGCTGCGGACCGTGCAGGGCGAGCTGGAGAGCGCCCTGCAGACCGTGATGCGGCTGAAGGAGCCCGTCGAGCTGACCGTGGCCGGACGGACGGACGCCGGCGTGCACGCCCGCGGGCAGGTCGCGCAGTTCGACCTGGCCGAGGAGGTATGGGCCGAGCACCACGACAAGCTCCTGCGCCGCCTCGCCGGCCGGCTGCCGCACGACATCCGGGTGTGGAAGGTCGCCGAGGCCCCGGAGGGCTTCAACGCGCGCTTCTCGGCCATCTGGCGCCGCTACGCCTACCGCGTGGGCGACCACCAGGGCGGGGTCGACCCGCTGCGCCGGGGGCACGTGCTGTGGCACCAGTGGCCGCTCGACGTGGACGCCATGAACGAGGCCGCCGCCCCGCTGCTCGGCGAGCACGACTTCGCCGCGTACTGCAAGAAGCGCGAGGGCGCCACGACGATCCGCACCCTCCAGCAGCTCGGCTGGGAGCGCGCCGAGGACGGGATCATCACCGCGACGGTCCGCGCCGACGCCTTCTGCCACAACATGGTCCGCTCCCTCGTGGGAGCCCTGCTGCACGTCGGCGACGGGCACCGGCCCGTGGAGTGGCCCGGGCAGGTGCTGGCCGCGGCGGTGCGCGACTCCTCGGTGCACGTGGTCAAGCCGCACGGGCTGACGCTGGAGGAGGTCGGCTACCCGGCGGACGAGCTGCTGGCCGCGCGCAGCAAGGAGGCCCGGAACATGCGGACCCTGCCGGGCGCGGGCTGCTGCTAATCGGTTTGGGTGGATGGCGGCCGGACCTGGACAATGCCCGGCATGGGACATCTCGAAGCGAGCCACCTGGAGTACTACCTTCCCGACGGGCGGGTACTGCTCCCCGACGTCTCCTTCCGGGTGGGGGAGGGGTCCGTGGTCGCCCTCGTGGGGGCCAACGGGGCCGGCAAGACCACCCTGCTCAAGCTGATCTCCGGTGAGCTCCAGCCGCACGGCGGTGGGGTCACGCTCAGCGGTGGGCTCGGCGTGATGTCGCAGTTCGTGGGCTCCGTACGGGACGAGACGACCGTGCGGGACCTGCTGGTCTCGGTGTCCCAGCCGCGGATCCGCGAGGCGGCCGAGGCCGTGGACCGGGCCGAGCAGCTGATCCTGACGGTGGACGACGAGAAGGCCCAGATGGCCTACGCGCAGGCGCTCAGCGACTGGGCGGACGTGCAGGGCTACGAGGCGGAGACCCTGTGGGACGTCTGCACCATGGCCGCCCTGGCCATCCCGTACGACACCGCGCAGTTCCGCGAGGTGCGCACGCTGTCGGGCGGCGAGCAGAAGCGGCTGGTGCTGGAGGCGCTGCTGCGCGGTCCTGACGAGGTGCTGCTGCTCGACGAGCCGGACAACTACCTCGACGTCCCGGGCAAGCGGTGGCTGGAGGAGCAGCTGAAGGCCACCCGCAAGACCGTGCTGTTCGTGTCGCACGACCGGGAGCTGCTGTCCACGGCCGCCGAGAAGATCATCAGCCTGGAGCCGAGCCCGATGGGCACGGACGTGTGGGTGCACGGTGCGGGCTTCGGCACGTACCACGAGGCCCGCAAGGAGCGCTTCGCGCGCTTCGAGGAGCTCAAGCGGCGCTGGGACGAGGAGCACGCCCGCCTGAAGGCCCTGGTGCTGCGGCTGCGCAACCAGGCCGCGAGCAGCCCCGACATGGCCTCCCGCTACAAGGCGATGCAGACCCGCTTCCAGAAGTTCGAGGAGGCCGGTCCGCCGCCGGAGCCGCCGCGGGAGCAGGACATCCGGATGCGGCTCAAGGGCGGGCGTACGGGCGTACGCGCCCTCACCGTGGAGAACCTGGAGCTGACGGGGCTGATGAAGCCCTTCTCGCTGGAGGTCTTCTACGGCGAGCGGGTCGCCGTACTGGGCTCGAACGGCTCGGGGAAGTCGCACTTCCTGCGGCTTCTGGCCGGCGAGGACGTCAAGCACACCGGTGAATGGAAGCTGGGCGCGCGGGTGGTTCCGGGCCACTTCGCGCAGACGCACGCGCATCCGGAGCTGTTCGGCCGCACCCTCGTCGACATCCTGTGGACGGAGGCGGCCAAGCCCCTGGGCCAGGCGATGGGGGCCCTGCGCCGCTACGAGCTGGAGCGCCAGGCCGAGCAGCCCTTCGAGAAGCTGTCGGGCGGCCAGCAGGCCCGCTTCCAGATCCTGCTGCTGGAGCTGGCGGGGACCACGGCGCTGCTGCTGGACGAGCCGACGGACAACCTGGACCTGGAGTCCGCGGAGGCCCTCCAAGACGGCCTGGAGGCCTACGAGGGCACTGTGCTGTGCGTCACGCACGACCGCTGGTTCGCCCGAACATTCGACCGCTACCTGGTCTTCGGTTCGGACGGGGTTGTGCGAGAGACTCAGGAGCCCGTCTGGGACGAGCGACGCGTCGAGCGTCGCCGCTGAGCGCGTCCGGGGCGAACGTAGAGTCGAGCGGAAGCGCTAGGGGAGACCACAGTGGGGCTGCGGCCTGGCATCTGGCTGAAGAAGTGGGACACCCGCGTCCGGACCTCCGGGAACCGGCTGGTCGACTGGCTGCTGCGGCCCGCTTCCCTGCCCTGGCGGCTCGCCTCCCTCGCGGTGGTGCTCGGCATCTGCGTCTCCACGAGCCTGCGGGCGAACTGGGGCTCGGACAACGCCTTCGTGGTGAAGGCGGCCGAGACGCTGCTGGCGGGCGGGTCCCCGTACGAGGACAAGCGGTTCCTCTACCTCCCCAGCGCCGTGCTCATGGCGGTGCCGGAGGCGCTGCTGCCGCAGACGGTGCTGCGGTGGGTGCTGCCGGTCGGGATGTCGGGGCTGCTGGGCATCGGCTGGCTGGCCGCGCTGAGGCTGTTCTCGGTGCCGCTGCGCTCGCGGTTCGCGGTCGTCGGCTTCGCCGTCTTCGCCCTGGCCTACAAGCCGTACGTGAACCTCGTACTGATCGGCAACTGGACGGCCATCTCGGCGGCAGCCCTGCCGGTGGCGCTGCTGCTGGCCCACCGGCGGCACTGGGGGGCGGCCGGTCTGGTGGTCGGGCTGGCGATCGCCTGCAAGCCGATGCTGGTGCCGGTCGGGCTGCTGTTCGTGCTCGCCCGGCGGTGGCGGGGGCTGGCCGCGGCCGTGTTGGTGCCGCTGGGGCTCTCGCTGGCGGGCGCGCTGCTGATGCCGAGCCCGTCGCTGTTCTTCACCAAGACCCTGCCGTTCCTCCTCCAGGGGCAGGACGCGTACGCGCTGCCGTGGGACGCCTCGCCGATCGCGGTGCTGCCCCGGCTGGGGGTGCCGGAGTCGGTGGCCGTGGTCGTGGCGTTCGCGGGGGCCGGGGCGGGACTGTGGGCGGCCTGGGCGCGGTGGCGGCGCGCCGACGATACCGACCGGGGCGAGCTGCGGCTCGCGGAGACGGCCTGCATGGTGATGCTCGCCGCATTCCTGGTCTCGCGGCCGTCCTTCGACCACTACCTGCTGGTGGTGCTGCCGCTGCTGCTGGCCTCGGCGGTGCGGGAGGGCTCGATGCCCCGCTCGCCCTGGTTCTGGCTGGCGCTGACGCCCCAGATGGCCCTGGTCCCGTGGCCCTCGGAGCTGGCCCACAAACGGCGCGCCTTCAAGGACTGCGCCACCCTGTGCGGGCTCGCGATCCTGCTGGCGCGTCGTGCGCTGCGCTCCGGTCGGGTTACTCTGGAGCCCGTAACAACTGCGGGGTCCCCACCCAGGACCGAACCGGAGTGCGCCGCGACGCCAGCAGAATCGGCATCGCGGACCGCGTTTTGACCCGTACGGGTCTGCTTGGGTATCCTGCTGGTTTGTTATGCGTATTGGCTTTCTCATTCTCACGTGAAAGGGCCTTACGCCGGTCCACCGGACCGATGACCAGCGGTTCACACGGGTTGCGTCCCCGATGTGAACGAGGGCTGTCGTGATCGTCCGTGGTGACCCTGTCAGGACCTTCCCGTGGGGCTTGCGCCCTTGGGGATACCACCACTGAAGAAGCGAAGGCATACGCGTGCGTACGTTCAGCCCCAAGCCCGGCGACATCTCGCGCCAGTGGCTCGTCATCGACGCCCAGGACGTTGTCCTCGGCCGTCTGGCGACCCAGGCCGCTGCCCTCCTGCGAGGCAAGCACAAGCCGACTTACGCCCCCCACATGGACATGGGCGACTTCGTCATCATCGTCAACGCCGACAAGGTTCACCTGTCCGGCAACAAGGCGTCCCAGAAGATGGCGTACCGCCACTCCGGCTTCCCGGGCGGTCTCCGCTCCGTGCGTTACGACGACCTGCTCCGTGACAACCCGGAGAAGGCCGTCGAGAAGGCCATCAAGGGCATGCTCCCCAAGAACACCCTGGGCCGTCAGATGCTCTCGAAGCTGAAGGTCTACTCGGGCGACCAGCACCCCCACGCTGCGCAGCAGCCGGTGCCGTTCGAGATCACCCAGGTCGCGCAGTAGTTCCGGCCACCCCCTAAGACGTAGAAAATTCTGAGGAGCATCGTGGCCGAGACCACCGCCGAGACGACCGTCGAAGAGTTCGAGGGCAACGTCGAGGAGTACACCAGCGAGTCCGAGGTTGTCGTCGAGGGCGACTACACCTCCGAGTCCCTTGCCGGTCGCTTCGGCGACCCCCAGCCGGCCGCCGGCCTGGGCCGTCGCAAGAACGCCATCGCCCGCGTCCGGATCGTTCCGGGCACCGGCAAGTGGAAGATCAACGGTCGCACCCTTGAGGACTACTTCCCCAACAAGGTGCACCAGCAGGAAGTCAACGAGCCCTTCAAGCTCCTCGAGCTCGACGGCCGTTACGACGTCATCGCCCGCATCTCGGGTGGCGGCGTCTCCGGCCAGGCCGGCGCCCTGCGCCTCGGCGTGGCCCGTGCGCTGAACGAGGCGGACGTGGACAACAACCGCCCGGCGCTGAAGAAGGCCGGCTTCCTTTCCCGCGACGACCGTGCGGTCGAGCGCAAGAAGGCCGGTCTCAAGAAGGCCCGTAAGGCTCCGCAGTACAGCAAGCGTTAATCTTCGCCTGCTGTTCTGCATCGAATCCGCCCCGGCAGCACTCTCCGTGCTGCCGGGGCGGTTCGTTTACCACCACAAGCGGCAAATAACTGTCACATGCGGTCACATGCGAAGCGGAAACTCGGGAGGACAACAGTGGGACGACTCTTCGGGACGGACGGTGTACGCGGCGTCGCCAATGCGGATCTGACGGCTGAGCTCGCGCTCGGTCTCTCCGTGGCGGCTGCCCACGTACTTGCCGAGGCGGGCACCTTCGCGGGCCACCGGGCGACCGCGGTCGTCGGGCGGGATCCCCGCGCCTCAGGCGAATTCCTGGAGGCCGCGGTCGTCGCCGGCCTCGCGAGCGCGGGCGTGGACGTCCTGCGCGTCGGTGTGCTGCCCACCCCGGCGGTGGCGTATCTCACCGGTGCGCTGGGTGCCGACCTCGGCGTGATGCTCTCGGCCAGCCACAACGCCATGCCGGACAACGGCATCAAGTTCTTCGCGCGCGGCGGCCACAAGCTCGCCGACGAGCTGGAGGACCGCATCGAGTCCGTCTACGAGGAGCACCGCACCGGCGCTCCCTGGGACCGGCCCACCGGCTCGGGTGTCGGCCGGGTCTCCGACTACACGGAGGGCTTCGAGAAGTACGTCGCCCACCTGATCGGCGCGCTGCCCAACCGCCTCGACGGCCTGAAGGTCGTCCTGGACGAGGCGCACGGCGCGGCCTCCTACGTCTCGCCCGAGGCCTTCGCCCGGGCCGGCGCGGAGATCGTCACGATCGGCGCCGAGCCCGACGGCCTGAACATCAACGACGGCTGCGGCTCCACCCACCTCGACCTGCTCAAGGCGGCCGTCGTCGAGCACGGCGCCGACTTCGGCATCGCGCACGACGGTGACGCCGACCGCTGCCTGGCCGTGGACGGCACCGGCGCGGAGGTCGACGGCGACCAGATCCTCGCCGTGCTGGCCCTGGCCATGCGCGAGGCCGGGAAGCTGCGCGAGAACACCGTGGTCGGCACCGTCATGTCCAACCTGGGCTTCAAGCTGGCCATGGAGGGCGCGGGCATCCAGGTCGTGCAGACCGGGGTCGGCGACCGGTACGTGCTGGAGGCCATGAAGGAGCACGGCTACGCCCTGGGCGGCGAGCAGTCCGGCCACGTGATCATCCTCGACCACGCGACGACCGGCGACGGGACGCTGACCGGCCTGCTGCTCGCGGCGCGGGTCGCGGCCACCGGTAGCTCCCTGGCGGAGCTGGCCGGTGTGATGGAGCGACTGCCGCAGGTGCTGATCAACGTCCCCGACGTGGACAAGTCCCGGGTCACGACCTCGGCCGAGCTGGCCGCGGCGGTGGCCGACGCCGAGCGCGAGCTGGGCACCACCGGGCGGGTGCTGCTCCGTCCGTCCGGCACCGAGCCGCTCGTACGGGTGATGGTCGAGGCCGCGGACATCGAGCAGGCGCGCGCGGTGGCGGGCCGGCTCGCGGACGTCGTGAAGTCCGCGCTCGGCTGATTACTGGCTGCCGTTCCTTCGTGGCGCACCCGGCTTCCGGATCATCCGGCTCTGCTGGGTGCGCCACAGCAGTTTCCAGGCGACGAGGGTGAGCGTGCCCGACAGGATGATCCCGAGCAGGTTCAACAGCAGCTGCTCGGCCGAGCCCCACATCTGGCCGACGTCGCCGTAGCTGAGGGCCACGGCGGCGTTGGCGGCGGCCGGAACGGTGGTCACGGAGATCGCCACGCCGACCAGCGCGCCGGCCTTCGCCGAGGTCAGCGAGAGCATGCCGGCCACGCCGGCGAGCAGTGCCACGACGAAGGAGAACGGGTCGGGCTGCCAGATGAAGCTGGTGTTCGGCCGGGGGTTGTCGAGCATGCCCTGGTGGAACTGGCCGATCGAGTCCATCACGAGGCTGAAGATCGTCGTCGCCACGATCGCCGCCGCGAAACCGACCAGCAGCGCGAAGAGCGAACGCGCGGCGAGTTTCGGCTCGCGCTGCACCAGGCCCGTACAGATGCCGGCGAGCGGGCCGAACTCCGGACCGACCGCCATGGCGCCCACGATCAGGATCGCGTTGTCCAGGGCCACACCGCAGGCCGCGATCATCGTGGCGACGATCATGAAGGCGCTGTAGGTGATCGTGAGGGTGGATTCCTCGTGGGTCGACTCGGCGAGCTGCTCCCAGATCACCGCGTCGGCGGCCTCGCCCGGGGCCTCCTCCTCAGCGTCGTCGGCGCGTTTGGAGATCGACAGGTCGATGTTCTCGACGGCGATCGACCCGGTTTTGTCGATGCCGAGCGCCCGCATCTCCTGGAGCAGCTCGTCGGCCGCCTCGCGGGCGACGTCGCACAGCACGAGGTCGCCCTCGGGATCGCGGGCGGCGCCCGTCAGCACGACCAGGTGGGTGGTCCCGACCGTCTGGTCGATCAGCGCGAGCACCTGGTCCGTGAGGTGGTGCGGGGTGATCATCCGCAGATGCAGCATCCCCGCACCCTAACCACTAGAGCTTGCGCAGGCTCAGCTTCTGCACCTTGTGGTCCGGGCCTTTGCGGACGACCAGGGTGGCCCGGCCGCGGGTGGGCGCCACGTTCTCCAGCAGGTTGGGCTTGTTGACGGTCCGCCACATCGTCTGCGCGTACTCCATGGCCTCCTCCTCGGAGACCTGGGTGTACTTGCGGAAGTAGGAGAAGGGGTTCTGGAAGGCGGTCTCGCGCAGCTTCCGGAAGCGCCCCAGGTACCAGCGCTCGATGTCCTCGGGGCGCGCGTCCACGTACACGCTGAAGTCGAAGTAGTCGGCGAGGGCGACGCGGGTGCGGCCGTCCGTCCCGGGGAGGGCGGGCTGGAGCACGTTCAGACCCTCGACGATGAGGATGTCCGGGCGGCGTACGACGAGCTCCTCGCCCGGCACGATGTCGTAGATCAGGTGCGAGTAGACCGGGGCCCGCACCTCGTCCTTGCCGGCCTTGATGTCGGCGACGAAACGGGTGAGCGCGCGGCGGTCGTAGGACTCCGGGAAGCCCTTGCGGGAGGTGAGGCCGCGCCGCTGGAGTTCCTTCATCGGGTACAGGAACCCGTCGGTGGTGACCAGCTCCACGCGCGGGTGCTCGGGCCAGCGGGCGAGCAGGGCCTGGAGCAGACGGGCCACGGTGGACTTGCCGACGGCGACCGAACCGGCGACCCCTATGACGAAGGGGGTGCCCTGCTGGGCGCCGTGGCCGTTGCCCGCGTCGCCGAGGAAGGTGTTCAGGGTGCCGCGCAGGTTGCTGGTGGCCTCGACGTACAGGTTGAGCAGGCGCGAGAGCGGCAGGTACACGTCGCGGACCTCGTCGAGGTCGATGACGTCACCGAGGCCGCGCAGCCGCTCCACCTCTTCGGCGGTCAGCGGCAGCGGGGTCCGCTCGCGCAGCGCGCTCCATTCGGCGCGGGTGAGGTCGACGTACGGCGAGGCGTCGGGGCCCCGGCGGTGGGCGGGGCGCGTGGGGTGCCCGTCCCGGCCGGTGCGCTCCGTTGCGCTGTCCGGCGTGCTTCGTGGCGGCGAAGTGATCACACCGCCATTGTCGGGGCTCGGAGACGGTTGTGGGTCGTGTGGTCGGTCACGTGGCCGGTCATGTGGTCGGTCGCGTGGCCGCCCGCGGGGGTTCGGCGGGGGCGTGCGGCCGGGCTCCGGTCTCGATTCGGGGGCCCTGTGGGTCTCGCCCCGATCACAATCGGAGGCTGTCGTTCAGATCCCGGATCGGGCGCGCGATCCGGCCGTACAGTGCTGATCGCCGCAGTTCAGAAGCGTGCCCCGGCTCGCCGGGTGCGCTGTTTCGCGCTGCTCTGTCGCCGTCACGTCCCGTGCCGTGCCGTGTTCCGTGTCGTGTCCCGTGGGAGATCCTTCGTGCGTACCGCTCTCGTCCGTCGTTCCGTCCTGACCGCTTCCGCGGTGTCCCTCGCCCTGCTGGGCACCGCCTGCGGCGCCGACAAGGCCGACACCAAGGCGGACGCCAAGCCGTCCGCGAGCGCCCCGGCGCCCTCGCCGACGCCCGAGGTCAAGGCGCTGGGGGCCGCCGAGCTGGAGAAGCTCACCCTGGCCGACGGCGACGTCCCGAAGACCGTGATCGCGAAGGCCGGCGCCGACGACGTCGCCAAGTCCTCCGAGGTCACCACGGACAAGGAGCAGTGCCGACCGCTCGCGGAGGCCGGCGGCCTCGCCCCGGTCGGCAAGGCCGTCACCACCACGGAGCGCCTCGGCACCGGTGAGCCCACCGACAAGGCCAACCCGATGAGCATCACCCTGACCTCCGTCCAGCTCGCCTCGTACGACGGCAAGGGCGCGGAGGAGGCGCTGGCCTCGTTGAAGGCGGCCGGTCAGGCCTGCACCGCCGGCTTCGTCACCACGACGAAGGGCGAGAAGACCACCATCAAGGCGATCGCGCCCGTGAGCGTGAGCGCCGGCGACGACGCCGCGGGCTGGGCGGTCACCGCCGAGGACGACGGGGACGCGCTGCACAGCCAGATGGTCGCGGTCCGCAAGGGCAACAACCTCTTCGTCATCCACACCTTCAGCGTGACCGGCAAGCCCGCCATGCCGCAGGCGTTCATCGACGCGCAGATCAAGAAGCTCGGCTGACCGACCGCGGGTACGGCGGGGGCGGTTGTACGGGGGCCGGTACCGGTTCGAGGGCTGTGCGGTCTCGTGCCGGTCACGATCGGCGGGCCGAGGGAAAAGATCGGAGCAGGTGATCCTTTTGCCGGTACATTGCGTGAAACCGCAGTTCTGAGGCGCGCCCCGCCATGCCGGACGCCGCTCCTGCTGTTTTTTCTTCGTTTTCGTCGTGGGGGAATTCCATCGTGCGCACCGCTCTTGTCCGTCGTTCCGTCCTGACCGCTTCCGCGGTGTCCCTGGTCCTGCTCGCCACCGCCTGCGGCTCCGGCAAGGCCGACACCAAGACGGACGCCAAGCCGTCCGCTCCCGCGAGCTCTGCGGCCCCGGCCGCCAAGGGCAAGACGGACGCGGAGCTGGCCGCGCTGATGGTCACCCTGGCCGAGGTCCCCGACTACACCGGCGACGCCACGGCCACCGGCGAGCTCGCCGACGTGGACAAGCACGCCGTCACCACCGACAAGGCCGAATGCAAGGTCCTGGTCCAGAGCCAGGCCGTGCAGAAGATCGGCACCCCGACCGGCATCGCCCGTCAGATCCTGTCGCCCAAGCCGAAGGCGCTCGCCCCCGACGCCCCGCCGGAGGAGCAGGCGAAGGCCATCCAGAAGACCATCGGCAACACCATGACGATGATCGGTCTGTCCTCCTACGACGGAACGGGCGCCGAGGAGCTCCTCGCCTCCCTCAAGGCGGCCGGAACGGCGTGCGCGGGCGGCTTCACCGCCACCACCGACGGCGAGGCCACCAAGTACGAGGGCGTCAAGCCCGGCCCGGCCGTCACCGGCGGCGACGAGGTCGTGAGCCTGGCCATCACGATCGTGGACGAGGGCGGCGACAAGGCCACCGGGCAGCTCGTCGTCGTGCGCAAGGGCGCCACGGTGGCCACCTTCAACTCGATCAGCTTCCTCGGCACGACGGAGTCCCCGACCGCCCTGATCGACACGCAGGTCAAGAAGCTCGGCTGAGCCCCGCCCGACTGACCGTCAACCCCGCTCCGGCGCATTCGCCGGGGCGGGGTTTTCGTCTTGTTCGGGTACGGGGCAGACGGGCCGACACGGCGTACGCTGCGGCCTATGTGCGGAATTGTGGGTTACGTGGGAGCGCAGTCGGCGCTCGATGTGGTCATCGCCGGACTCAAGCGGCTGGAGTACCGCGGCTACGACTCGGCCGGGGTCGCCGTGCTCGCCGACGGGGAGCTGGAGTCCGTCAAGAAGGCCGGGAAGCTCGTCAATCTGGAGAAGGAGCTGGTCGGGCACCCGCTGCCGGCCGGATCCACGGGGCTCGGGCACACCCGGTGGGCCACCCATGGGGGGCCCACCGACGTCAACGCCCATCCGCACCTCGACAATTCGGGGCGCGTGGCCGTCGTGCACAACGGCATCATCGAGAACTTCGCGCAGCTCCGCGCCGAACTGGCCGAGCGCGGGCACCGGCTGGAGTCCGAGACGGACACCGAGGTCGTGGCGCACCTGCTGGCGGAGCGGTTCTCGGCCGCCGGGGACCTCGCCGAGGCCATGCGGCAGGTGTGCCGGCAGCTGGAAGGCGCCTTCACGCTGGTCGCGGTGCACGCGGACGTGCCGGACGTGGTGGTCGGCGCGCGCCGGAACTCCCCTCTGGTGGTGGGCGTTGGAGAGGGAGAGAACTTCCTCGCCTCGGACGTGGCCGCGTTCATCGCCCACACCCGGTCCGCGATCGAGCTGGGGCAGGACCAGGTCGTCGAGCTCCGCCGCGACGGGGTCACGGTGACCAACTTCGACGGTTCGGCCGCGACCGTGCGGGCGTACCACGTGGACTGGGACGCCTCGGCGGCCGAGAAGGGGGGATATGACTACTTCATGCTCAAGGAGATCGCCGAGCAGCCGAAGGCCGTCGCCGACACCCTCCTGGGCAGGATCGACGCGAACGGCTCGCTGACCCTGGACGAGGTGCGCATCCCCACCTCGGTGCTCAGGGAGGTCGACAAGGTCGTGATCGTGGCGTGCGGTACGGCGTACCACGCGGGCATGATCGCGAAGCTGGCCATCGAGCACTGGACCCGCATCCCGTGCGAGACGGAGCTGGCGAGCGAGTTCCGCTACCGCGACCCGATCCTGGACCAGCGGACGCTGGTGGTCGCGATCTCGCAGTCCGGCGAGACCATGGACACCCTGATGGCGCTGCGGCACGCGCGCGAGCAGGGCGCCAAGGTGCTGGCCATCTGCAATACGAACGGGTCGACGATCCCGCGCGAATCGGATGCCGTGCTGTACACGCACGCCGGTCCGGAGGTGGCCGTCGCCTCGACCAAGGCGTTCCTGACGCAGCTGGTGGCCTGCTATCTGGTCGCGCTGTACCTGGGGCAGGTCCGGGGCACCAAGTGGGGCGACGAGATCGAGGCCGTGATCCGGGAGCTGTCGGACATCGCCGCGGCCGTGGACACCGTCCTGGAGACCATGGAGCCGGTACGTGCGCTCGCGCGCTCCCTCGCCGACAAGAACACCGTGCTGTTCCTGGGCCGGCACGTCGGGTACCCGGTGGCGCTGGAAGGCGCGCTCAAGCTCAAGGAGCTGGCGTACATGCACGCCGAGGGCTTCGCGGCGGGCGAGCTCAAGCACGGTCCGATCGCGCTGATCGAGCAGGACCTGCCGGTGGTGGTGGTCGTGCCCTCGCCGCGCGGCCGGTCGGTGCTCCACGACAAGATCGTGTCGAACATCCAGGAGATCCGGGCCCGCGGGGCGCGGACCATCGTGATCGCGGAGGAGGGCGACGAGGCGGTCGTGCCGTACGCCGACCACCTGATCCGTATCCCGGCGACGCCGACGCTGCTTCAGCCGCTGGTGGCGACGGTGCCGTTGCAGGTGTTCGCGTGCGAGCTGGCGACCGCGCGGGGGAACGAGGTGGACCAGCCGCGTAACCTCGCGAAGTCGGTGACGGTGGAGTAGTTGGGGTTGTCGTTGTGATTATCGGCGTCGGGATCGACGTGGCGGAGATCGAGCGGTTCGGCGCGGCGCTGGAGCGCACGCCCGGCCTGGCCGGGCGGTTGTTCCTCGACTCCGAGTTGACGCTGCCGAGCGGCGAGCGGCGCGGAATCGCCTCGCTCGCCGCGCGGTTCGCCGCGAAGGAGGCCCTGGCCAAAGCGCTGGGCGCGCCCGCCGGGCTGCTGTGGACCGACGCCGAGGTGTACGTGGAGGACAGCGGACAGCCCCGACTGCGGGTGTCGGGGACGGTGGAGGCGCGGGCGTCGGCGATGGGCGTGAAGTCCTGGCACATCTCGCTGAGCCACGACGCCGGGGTCGCCTCCGCCGTGGTGATCGCCGAGGGGTAGCACCCGCTTTTCGGGCAGGCTGGTGGCATGCGTACTGCTTACAGCGTGGAGACCGTACGGGGCGCCGAGCGGGAGTTGATGGCCCGGCTGCCCGAAGGCGCCCTGATGCGGCGGGCGGCGGCCGGGCTGGCCGCCGTCTGTGCGGGGCTGCTGCGCCGGGTGTACGGCTCCCGGGTGGTGCTGCTCGTCGGGCCCGGGGACAACGGCGGCGACGCGCTGTACGCGGGCGCGCGGCTGGCGCGCCGGGGCGCCGGGGTGACGGCGGTGCCGATGGACCCGGAGCGGATGCACACGGGCGGGCTGGCCGCGTTGCGGGCCGCCGGTGGGCGGGTCGCGGAGTCGGTGCCGGCCCGGGCCGACCTGGTCCTGGACGGGCTCGTCGGCATCGGCGGGCGGGGCGGGTTGCGGCCGGCGGCGGCCGCCCTGGTGGAGCGGATTCCGGCGGGTGCGGTGGTGGTGGCCGTGGACCTGCCGAGCGGGGTCGACGCCGACTCCGGGGAGGTGGCGGGTGCGGCCGTCACGGCCGATGTCACGGTGACCTTCGGGGCGTACAAACCCGGCCTGCTGATCGACCCCGGGGCCTCGCGGGCCGGCG
Organism: Streptomyces sp. NPDC059874; assembly: GCF_042731135.1. Lineage (NCBI taxonomy): Bacteria > Bacillati > Actinomycetota > Actinomycetes > Kitasatosporales > Streptomycetaceae > Streptomyces > Streptomyces sp. NPDC059874. The sequence continues at coordinate 973 of NZ_JBHWJY010000043.1, read as the reverse complement.
CGGTGCGGCTGGTGGACATCGGGCTGGAGTTGCCGTCGCCGCCCGCCGTGGAGGCCTTGCAGCACGCGGACGTGGCGGAGCTGCTGCCGGTGCCGACGGCGTCGAGCGACAAGTACCGGCGGGGCGTGGTCGGGATCGTCGCCGGGTCCTCGCAGTACCCGGGCGCGGCGGTGCTGGCCGTGGCGGGGGCGCTGCGCGGCGGTGCGGGCGCGGTGCGGTACGTGGGGCCGGCGGCGGACGCGGTGCTGGCCCGCTTCCCGGAGACGCTGATCGGGCGGGGCCGGGTGCAGGCGTGGGTGGTCGGGCCGGGGCTGGGGGAGGGGCGCGCCGGGGAGGTGACCGACGCCCTGGCGGACTCCGTGCCCGTACTGGTCGACGCGGACGGGCTGCGCGGGCTGGACCCGGGCGTGCTGCGGGCCCGGACGGCCCCGACCCTGCTGACCCCGCACGCGGGGGAGGCGGCGGCGCTGCTGGGGGCCCCGCGGGAGTCCGTGGAGGCCGGGCGGCTCGCCGCCGCGCGGGACCTGGCCGGGCGGTACGGGGCAGCGGTGCTGTTGAAGGGCTCGACGACCCTGGTCGCCTCCGGCGGTTCGCCCGTGCGGGTGAACCCGACGGGGACGCCGTGGCTGGCCACCGCCGGGAGCGGGGACGTGCTGTCCGGGCTGGCCGGGTCCCTCCTGGCGGGGGGCCTGTCGGCGGTGGACGCCGGGTCGGTGGCGGCGTACCTCCACGGCCTGGCGGGCCGTCTCCGCGGCGGGCCGCTGCCGGCCCAGGACGTGGCCGAAGCCCTCCCGGAGGCTTGGCGGAACGTCCGCCGTCCGTGACCGGGTGCTCCGCCGCTGCCGGGGGCGCTGCCCCCGGACCCCCGCGCCTCAAACGCCGGCGGGGCTGGATGTGCCGCTGCGCGGCAACCCAGCCGCGCCGGGCAGGCGGCATCAGCCGAAATCCAGCCGCTCCGGCGGGTGAGGAGCCG